>JAAXWV010000069.1 GCA_013334845.1 Candidatus Roizmanbacteria bacterium
GAGTTTTTTTCCTTCCTTCTGTTTCTCAAGTAGCTTTCGTTTCCTTCCGACGTCACCTGCTCCTACTACCTTACTATTATGAATCAATACGTCTTTTCTGAAGGGAGAGATGCGTTCACTGGCAATTATTTTCCCCTTATATTGAGCCTGAATTTTAATTTCATACTGCTGTCTCGGGATGACTTCCCGCAATTTTTTTACGAGCTCGTTTCCTTTTTCAAACGAACGTTCCTGGACAACTACCTCAGAAAACTCCTCAATCGGATCACCATTTAAGAGAATGGAGAGCTTGTCTGCTTTGACCTGATCATAACGAAGAAGCTCCCAGTCGAGCGAGGCATAACCGGAAGTCACACTCTTGAGATTATCAAAAAAGTCAGAAATCATCTCAGATAGCGGCATCTCATAAATAATGGAGATTTGATTTTTATTATCCATCGTCACAAAAGTTCCTCGATAACTCTCACACAACTGCATGATTCCGCCAAGATACTCCTGGGGAGTAAAGATCATAATTTTCACCACCGGTTCTTGATAGAATCCATCAATAAACGGATACTCTACCTGGGGAGGAGTAAGTACAAGGCTCAACCCGAATTCACGCTCAAGCCGTTCTCGCACGACATCAGCATGGAGAAGACCAAGGAAGCCGACACGGAATCCCGGCCCCAATGCCTGACTGTAAATAGGGGAAAAGTCGAGTGCAGAATCGTTGAGGTATAATTTCTCAAGTGCTTTCTTTAAGTTGAGATAATCTGCGTTGTCCGTCGTAAACATTGAGGCATAAACCATTGGTTTCACCTGCTTATATCCGGAAAGGGGAGGGATATGTGATTTTTCGTCGATGAGAGTATCTCCCACTCGCACCTCATGAATATCTTTAAGATTGGTGACAATATAGCCTATCTGTCCGGGAGTCAGCTCTCCGCTAGGGGAGAGTTCAGGCAAAAAAGTACCTACTTCTGTCACCTCAATCGAAATATTTGTAGCAGCTAATTTTACCTTTGCACCTTTCTTAATACTTCCCTCGAACACGCGTCCAAAAGCAATCACCCCCCGGTGAGTATCGTAATAGGAGTCAAACACGAGTGCCTGAAGATCAGTATAGGTAACTGACTGCGTTTCCCGTGGCGGAGGAACCTGATCAATCACAGCACGAAGCAGTTCTTCAACATTGAGTCCCGTTTTGGCCGATATCTTAAATACTTCTTCTTCACGTATTCCAAGAAAATCCACCAACTGTTGAATAGTTTTTTCTGTCTGCGCCTGAGGAAGGTCTATTTTATTCACCACAGGGATGATGGTAAGATTCTTTTCAATGGCCTTGTAGGCATTCGCGATCGTCTGCGCCTGAATGCCTTTAGTCGCATCAACAAGGAGGATTGCCCCTTCTACACAGGCAAGCGTACGATCTACCTCGTAGGAAAAATCCACATGTCCGGGGGTATCGATAAGATTGAGGATGAATTCCTGTCCATTGTGAGGATATTGCATACGTACCGGCGCAAGCTTGATGGTGATTCCGCGTTCACGTGAGATCGGGTTCCGATCAAGCATCTGCTCTTCATGAGAACCGGCCTTTACGAGACCGGTAATCTCTAACAAACGGTCTGCAAGAGTAGACTTACCGTGGTCAATGTGAGCAATAATGGCGAAATTGCGGATCTGCGATTGTGTTATCATGAAGCTCCTATTTTACCTTTTTATAGGCTGTTATACAAGTCGGAGAGGAAAGTAGAGAAGAGAGGCCAGATCAAAAATTAGGAATGGTAGATCCTGAGTGGATCAAAGCGTAAAAACTATCGTGTATCCTATCTCGAAAAGTAGTGTCGTTTCGTGTATATGTAAAGTACCGCCCAAACGGTGCATAGAATATAAGCCAAGTTAATGCCTACAAATACTGTTTTTATTGAACTGAGATAAGTAGGATTTTGATATTGTGCAGCCAGATGGAGCCCAATTATGCTCTCAATTTTGTTTACGGGAGAAAAGAAGACTTGTAGAGTGGTTGGGAGTAGCATGAGAATAGGTATCATCCGGGAAGCAATAAACACTTTCCATCCCCACGTATACTTTTTAAAAAACGCGATCACAATAGCTATCTCTATTGCTAGAAACGATATATTTACTCCTGTTGAAAAGGGCGGGTTGAGCTGGATTCCATATAACTTCATTGGAGCCAATAATGTGCTGATGTTGAGAATGGTCGATAGTATGATGTAAATACTTAAAACAGATAGGAATTTAATCCCGAGAGGCATCTCTACTAGAAAGGACCAAAAACGAGTCAATGCAGATATATTTAAGGGATAAATTGATCTCCTTGTTTTTATACGATGCTGTATTTTACTCATATAATTCCAGAATTCTACCTTGTCAAACTGGCAATAATTTCTTTCATAATCGTATCAATTTCCTGTATCGTTGTTTCTTTTTCTAATGGATCCCAAATTGCATTAACTACATAGGCTTGGGTACCTTTTGCAAAAATATCCTGTCTGACATTTACTTGGCGAGTGCCGGTAATAAAATAGCCGTCAAGGTGACGAAGTGTGTATGTTTTATTGGTAATAGTATCATCTTTTTTTATCGTCCAGGTGTTAATGCTTGAAACAAAATTACGAATAACCGTGTCACTGAAATTTTTAAAATTTCCGTCTGCGAGCTCTGCTTTGCCTATCAGAACTGTCGGCTTAATATCAGTGATGCCATCTTTCACGTACTTATGGACAATGTTACTTTGAGTAGAGATTTCCTCAGACCAGCCTGTGGGGAGGCTCATGGAAAGTGGAGCGGTAGCTGCCGCCGCTTTTGGTCGCATCTTACTTTCTTTTTTACCGGTATATGAAACAAGATAATAACCAATACTTAGTGCTAAAAAAATGGGCAAAGCAATAAGTAGAGAGATTACAAGTTTAGATTTAAAAAACCGGATAGTCCTTGTTTTTATTTTCATAATTTACGCTACTGTTGCAATTTGAAGGGTAGATGCTCCGCCCTGGACACCCCATACATCTCCGTGGAGTACTATCACTTTTTCCCCTGCTTTTAAATATTCTTCTTGAACAAGATGATGAAGGGCCGTAGCGATATCTTCCGGGACAATTTGAGCGTGTTCCGGTTTATCATATACGACTGGGACAACACCAAAATTGATAGTCAAACTATCGCTAACTTCTTTTGAAGGGGTAACCGCATAAATGGGCGTATTAGGGCGATATCGAGAAAGCATTCGCACCGTTTTTCCTGTCTGACTAAATACCACAAACCCTTTAATATGATCCTGGAGCTGGGCAAGCTGGAGAAATAAATTGTATGCTGCATCAGTGAGCATAGCTGTCTGATCGGTCATTTCATAGTGATAGAGCAATCGATGATCACGCATAAACTTATGTTCGTTATACTGAGCAGTTTTACTCATAAGTTCTACCGTTTTGAGAGGATACGTGCCGGTAGCAGTTTCGCCGGAAAGCATCACAGCATCGGTAAGATCATAGGTTGCATTTGCAATATCGGAGACCTCAGCGCGAGTAGGGAAGGGGTTATCAATCATACTCTGGAGCATCTGAGTAGCTGTAATAACCGGAATGCCCTTTCGTACTGATTTTTCGATAATTACTTTCTGATAATAGGGGACTTGCTCTATGGGAAGCTCTACACCTAAATCGCCACGGGCCACCATAATGGCATCTGTCTCGGCAATAATGCCATCAAGATTCTCCAGTGCCTTTTGTGTCTCGATTTTTGCAACCATCTTTCCATTGACTCCGTGTTTTTTCATTTCCCGACGCGTCACAAGAAGATCTTCAACCGATCGTACAAATGATAAAGCAACAAAGTCAACCTCATTCTTAGCGGCCAATTTAAGTCCGTCAAAATCGCGTTCTACCAGAACGGGAAAGGGGAAATCAGCACCGGGAATATTGAGTGATTTTCGATGTTTAAGTACCCCATGAGAAAGAGAACGCAGATATGTCTTATCTTCCTTTTTTACAAATTCGAAGCTAAATGCACCATCGTCAGCTAAAATCTGCTGTCCATCGGCCAAGTGTTGAATTATCTCAGGGTGTGAAATACTGAAGCCTTTTTCCTGTTTCATATGGGATTCGGGTCCAAAGACAAGCAACTCACCTTCACTTACCTCAATCGACTCCACTGGCATATTGATACGAATTTCCGGCCCTTGCAGATCAATGAGTGTGCCTACTGATCGGCCGAGACGAGCCGCTACTTCATTTACTCGAATAATGCGGTCGTTGTGCCATTCAACGGTATTATGTTTAAAATTGAAGCGGAAAATATTCACTCCAGCCTGAATCAAGTTTTCAATCATTTCGGGAGAATCGCTCGCCGGACCGATGGTTGCCACAATCTTAGTAAGTTTTTTCATAAGCTTTCATTATATCAAATTACCCTCAGTTAACCTGCCTTTTTGCAGTCGCGCGTTTTTGAAGAATAGGGTAGAAGTACATATAAATTCCTGTTACTGCCATAGTGACTAACAGAATAGTGAAGAGTGGACTTACATTATTATGAACGTATCGCATGGCTCCAAGATCAATAAAAGGCAAAAATTTTGTGGTGACAAATGAATACTTTAAGAGGATGCCAGTCGTGCCCATTATGATGGTAGTGATAGAAATAACAAACATGAGAACTCTATGGATTTTTTTCGACCAAAGATAAAATATAGTGAATGTCATAATTATTTACCTGTCGGCACAGGGCCGTTCACATCTCCAATGTACAACGGTGAAAGCTCCTCGTCTGCCATGCTGGAATGCGATCCTCTTCCACCTTTTGTCATATATGCGGTGGTTGCATCTTGTCCACAATATGTGGCGATGTTTCTTCTTCCTCCTGGATGCTGTTCAACATAACTTGTGAGATCATATACCTTATTATTAATAATAAACCAACAATCTTGTAAACTCGAATGTTTAGCTACCACGTCAGCGGTTAATAATGGCGTATTATTTACAGGAACTGGCGTAGATGTTAGCTGAGTATTGCTGTCCGCTGTAATGACATTTACGGCTTTCTGACGAGAGGAAAGAGAAGGGGAAGGAGTGGGCACTGCCCTCTGAATCTGTTCATTTTGCTTCTGATAATCCATCACGTAGTATATCGTGAGCAGTACTACAAATATCGAAACAGTTATCCCCCAGATTATTTCTTTTCTCATATCAAAAATGCTACAATTACCAATTGAACACGATCACACAATATCTGCAAATATCCCTTCCATCTTCTTGAAAAAGAGATAAGCGATGCCAAATACAGCAAACGAAACGAGTACACCGATCCCGAGGCCTGTCCAATTAATCTGCCCGGAACCCAAAAGCACTTCCCGATAAGCATTGATGAATACCGACATCGGGTTGAATTTAAATATCCAACGATATCTTTCGGGAAAAAATTCTGTTGCATAGATAACAGGGGTTAGATAAAACCAGAGAGTAAGTACAAGATTGAATAGGTATTGTACATCACGATAAAGCAGATTGGCGGCAGAAAGGAAAAGTGACAAGCCTAAAGTGAAAATAAACTGTATTAACAGAATCGGAAAGAACATGAGCATTGTCAATTTGAAAGGCATTTGAAAAAAAATCATAAGTGCGAGAAATACTCCAATCGATAGAAGCATATCAAAACCTTTTGCCAATATGGTGGAAATAATAAGTATTTCACGGGGAAAATATATTTTCTTAATAAGTGCTGAATTTTCCGTGAGAGCGCTCATTGAACTACCCAGCGATAGAGCAAAAAATGTCCAAGGAAGAAGACCGGCGTATAAAAAAACAGGGTAAGGAATTCCAATATTCTGGATGCGCATAATGTGAGAAAAAACAAAGCTCATGATGAGCATTTGGAAAAACGGATTGAGTACAATCCAGAAAAAGCCCAGAAATGACTGCTTGTACCGGGCCTTTATCTCCCGCAATGTGAGATGCTTGATCAGTTCCCAGTGTTTTATAAATGTAATTATTATCATATTATAATATTCTAATTATCCGCATATAGCTCAAGTCCCTTCTCAGTTTCCCCATCGTATTTTACCATTCCATGTTCTAGATATATTACTCTATCACAAAACTGATCAACCATATCCATTGCATGAGACACAAACACAATCGTTACCCCTTTATCCTTAAATTCCTTCATTTTTCCCATACATTTTTTCTGAAATGCAGTATCGCCGACAGCAAGGATTTCATCAATAAGTAGAATTTCCGGCTCAGTAAATACCGCCACCGCAAAAGCAAGACGCATATACATTCCCGAAGAATAATATTTCACTGGCATATCGATAAACTCACGAATTTCAGCGAAATCAATGATTTCGTCCATCTTCTCTTTCAAAAACGTCTCTTTCAACCCAAGTATCACGCCATTGAGCAATATGTTCTCTCTGCCATCAAGCTCCGGATGAAAGCCTGCACCCAACTCAATAAGAGGAGCGACTTTACCATTAATCCGCACAAACCCCTCTGTAGGCGAAGAGACACCTGCCACCAGCTTAAGTAAAGTGCTCTTGCCGGCACCGTTCTTGCCGATTATGCCCACAGATTCTCCTTTACATATTTCGAACGAAACATCTTTAAGAGCGTGAACCCGCTCAAGTGTCTTTTGCTTCACGAAAAAAGCTTGTGCCAGCTCTTTAAGCGTTTTCTGATGCTGTAGAAAAAAGTATTTTTCTACCTTATTAAATTCAATGGCATGTTTATCTACATTCATATTAAGCATAATTGTAGCAGATCTCTATTAAGAAGTATCCATTTTCAAACGCCACGAGTTGCGTGGCATTAAGTGTTACCGAACAAAAAGTCTGGGAGGGGGGTTGCGTGATATAGAGGTGTTACCGAACTGATAATTTTTTTCTGCCTCAATTTACGATAAATT
>JAAXWV010000329.1 GCA_013334845.1 Candidatus Roizmanbacteria bacterium
CTTACTTAAGACATATCCTATTTCTATAGAGTTCATCGCCGTGTTGAATGGGCTTGGATTGTTTGCTTATTGGATACCTATAAATATATTACTGATCCGCCACTCAAAATCAGAGATCATGGGAAGCAACATGTCGTGGTTTTTTGCACTCCCGAATATATTTGGAATTTTAGGTCCCATAATCAGTTCCATATTGATCCCTTTCGTTGGTTTTTGGCCGGTATTTTGTATATCGATCGTGGGGCTTTTAATTTCGTATCTTCCTCTTGTCTCCGTCAATGATAGGGATTTGAAAATCAGACTAAGTTTTAGTTCAGTAATTCGACGACTTATAAGGAATAAAACAGTATTTCTATTTGAATTCCTCGAAAATATTATTGAAGAATCTGAATGGTTTTGGAGTATTTACGTATTCCTAATTATTGGATCTTTAACTGCTCCGGGAATAGTCGGCAGTTGTCAGGCGATTGGGGGATCTCTTTTTACGCTGATTATTGGACATTATGTAAACAAAAAAGGTAAACAACTCATTCCGCTAGCCAGTCTGCTGCTTCTCGTAGTATTTTTATTAAAAATAGTGTCATGGACTCCTTTAACTGCATATATCGTGACTGTAGCCGGCTCGTTTATGTTGAGTCTTTTTGTGGTGTCGTACTATAGTGCGATCTATCGCACCGTAAAGAGTGATGACGAAGAAGAGTTTATGGTGATAAGGGAAATCTCTACAGTTGCGGGAAGAATAGTCGTATTTGGCGCGATGTTTCTGCTTCAGCAACACTTACGATACTTTTTTATTCTCCCGATCTTTGTTACGTTACTGCTTCTTGTTTTATATCGATGGAGAGGAAGTCATTTGAAGAGCTAGCTTTAACGATCGCCATCAGAAAAATCAGATCTATCCCTCTCATTGGCTCGCCGGTAAATACCACCTTGCAGTAATTGCTTCGAAAAAGTCTTACGAGAAAGAGCTTTTTCATGAATTACAAACCAAGCAACATGTCAATATGTTCTTTATTAAAGCCCATAATAACCTGTCCTTTGATCCATATCTGAGGCACTCCCATCTGCCCGGATTTTTGCACCATTTTTTGCGCCATCGTGTAATCTTTGGAAACATCTACTTCCTTGAAGCTCACCTTCTTATCCTTCAAATATCCTTTTGCCATGTGGCAGTGTGGGCAGGTCGGTATAGTAAAGACAATAATTTCGTCATTTGTTTTCATTTCCTCCGGATTGACGGTTTTAGCATCGTCAATGGCTTGAGCATACACTTGTTGAGATGTGACACCTACTTTCAGGTCGACCTGCTTGCCATCCTTAAAGATAACGACGGTTGGAATGCTCATCACGCCAAACATGCCCGCGAGTTCTTGTTCCTGGTCGACATTGATTTTCGCGTATTTAACCTTTTCATCTTTATTGCTCTTACTTATCTGATCTAACAAAGGGGAAAGCATCTTGCAAGGTCCGCACCAGTCGGCGTAAAAATCGGCGAGGACAACGCCTTTGAAATTCATAACTTCATCCTTGAAGTTATCTTTGGTGATCTGTTTCATGTGATTTGTTGGTAATTAATAATTAATTTTGAAATTGTTTTCTGTTGCTTTTTGAGATTATCTATCCATCCTTTCAAATATTCTTTCCCGCTATCGGTAATTTCATACACAACCCGTGTAGGCCCCAATGAACTATCCACTGTCTGTTTGGTGGCATATCCCTGGGTGACTAACCGGTTTAGTCCTTTATATAGATTTCCGACATTTACCTGACATTCACAATGTCTGAGTAAGTTTTTACTTATTTCATACCCGTAACTAGGCTTCTTGAGTAATAAATACAGAATGCAAGGCTCAAAGAAATTTTCGATCACGACTTGAGGGCAAAATTTTCTCATAGTTGTTTAATAACTATATGTAAGTGTAATATAGTGGTAAAGAAATGTGGCATAATAGCCATTTCGCGTTGGTAAGAGTGGGGCTTTAGATTGATTTGGCAATATAATCGAGTACAATTTAAATATGCAAATTGTAATTCGTGATAAAAAAGTAAAAAAAACTACAGATATTCTT
>JAAXWV010000330.1 GCA_013334845.1 Candidatus Roizmanbacteria bacterium
GAGCCCCTTTCATTCTTATTCTATAGGTATTACCCCCATGTGAGTCCGCCTTCAGCTCCGTTTCGCTTCATTTAGCCTCTGTCATGATTTTTGTTTAACTCAAATACAAAAATACACGCCATCGGCTTTCATTCTGCTTCCGGTTATGCAGAGTCCTGTTTGTCCTCATGATTTCATACCACACGCATTCAGTCACAGCTTACGTTGCGCTTCGCTCCACTTTGTGGCAAAAGCAGCGCCTTCATGCTGATGTGTGACTTTACTGTCATGTCCTATCTGTCTATCTGGTATTAACTCAGAGGTCGTTGCATAATTTACATTATGTACCAGCCTCCGGAAGTTGGGTACAACTTTACATAATGGGAAATTATACAAGCAACCGTCTGGCGAGCTAAATATGGTTTTGGCAACTGGACTCCTTCCTTGTCCTGGTTAAAGCCTTTTATCAGTAATGACCCTTCCTATGTAGTTGAAAACCAGCTTCGATCAATATAACACCTAAGAACTACGTAAAACACATCATAACAGAATATTTTTTCGTATTTTGCCCAGTGTATACAGAACATCGTTCACCAAACTTATCCCGTATGTCACTATTTTTTAATCGAATAACTCCTTTTATAGCAATAATTAAAAATCAGTGACATAACTCGTTTCCTTGAATCCACAACTCCCACCGGATAAGAGCCTCTTTCATCTCAGGAAACCAGTTGTAACTGCTGTATACCCCTACAATACCAGTATCGACATGATGACCGATGATCCGTTCAACAATGTCAGGACGGATACCTATTTCTCTCATTCGAGTACTGATAGTATGCCGGAGATGATTCGGAGTAAATACCTTTATGCCATAACATTTCCTGATATCTCTTACATGACGGCTTAACCGGATATGCGAGCTTGGTTTTTCGTATTTCCCCGGAAACACATACTGCGAATTCAACTCTTTGTACTTATTCAGTATTTTTTTTGCAGCATCATTGAGTGGACGGACAATGTGACGAGAACTATGATACCCTCCTTTGTGCTCATTAGGTCCTAACGTCCATTGATCCCCCTCTATCTGCTTCCACTGCATTTTCAATACTTCACTGGGTCTTGCACCAGTCCAGAGAATCATCATGAGTACGTCATCCATAATACTGGATGGTTGTTCACGTATAGATTGTACAAGAGTCCGAAGCTGGGTATGGGTGAGTACTTTATTCCCATTATTGCGAATTTCAGCTTTAGGAGCCGGTTTTTGAAGGTTCGCCAATGGATTAACGGTAATCAGCCCTCGTTGGATGCTGACCACATATGCCCTCTTTACGTAGGCATACAATAAATTTGCCAGAACAGGAGCACGTTTTGCAATGCTATCGAGTAAAAGAACACATTCCCGAAGGGAAATGCTTTCCGATGGCCGCATACCCCAGACAGGAACAAGGTCCTTGTATAAAGCCCGGTTTACTTCATCTTTAGATGGTTTATTGTCAAGAGTTTTAACGTATTCGTCAACAACATCTTTGAAGGTCACTGATATTTTCAGGCTCGCCTCTTTTGATGACTCTCTGTCCGGAACACTGACGGGAAAAACTTTTTGCACCGGAGAATGGTCAATACCTGCTTTTCTCAGGATTAGTGCTTTATCTCGCTGCTTACGAGCTTCTCTCAGATTAAGTTCGGGATAACTGCCAAGTGTAAGGGTCTTTTTGGTTCCATCTGACTCATATCGATATCGCCAGATTTTAACCCCATTGCGTGATACACGTAGTGCGAGACCATTACCATCATAGAGATCAAGGCAGGCACTGGAAGGTGGGCAAAATGCTTTCTTGACATGTTTTTCGGTGAGTTTTTCCTTGCTCATATCTGACCCTCAGATGCAAGAAAAACTGACCCCAGAAAATTTCGCTAAAGCTATAACCTTATATTATATATACTTATATACGATAAGGCTCCTGATTCTGGATCAGGCAATTCTAGGTTCGAGTCCTAGCTCCTCAGCTCGAATTGACAGTCATCAGAAAAGACACATTTCATCCGAAATGTGTCTTTTTTTTTGCCCGTTCCAGG
>JAAXWV010000331.1 GCA_013334845.1 Candidatus Roizmanbacteria bacterium
TGTAGAAGCAGATGCTCGCGTAATTCATACTGGTGGAATTAGTACAAAATCGCCGTATTCACTTTGGGAAAGGCTCTCGGCTATTTTTGTGGATATTGATCAAACCTATAACGGTGGTTTGTTCAGCCCTCAGGAGAGTGAATTCACCCGTTTTATAGAAGAGACGCGCACAACAGATCGATACCTAGCAGAGACACTCTTTAACATAACTACTTACCATGAACGGAATGGACAGGAACGGCCAATAAGTTATCGTGACATGAGCGTGCGACACTTGGGTACTCTTTATGAAGGTTTACTCGAACATAAACTATTTATTACCAAAGAGGAAACTGAAGTACGTGTAGCAAAGGGAAAAATCGAATTCATTCCACTCTCACATGGCGGAAGATTGCTATTGGGGCAAACCCTTGCAGCAGGCGTGGTTTATTTTGGAAGTGACCAAAGTGAACGCAAATCATCAGGATCTTATTTCACACCAGAAGATGTTGTTGATTATGTCGCTGATGTTTCGGTGGGCGAGAAACTACAAACACTCAAAGCAGATTTCCTGTTGCAAGAAAAAAATAATCTAGATGCCCTGGCACACTCTAAAGATGAAACGGAACGTAAGTCCATCGCCAACTTGATCGAAGAAAACGCAGGGATATTTGTACGAGAGAAGATATTATCACTCTCGGTACTTGATCCGGCAATGGGCAGTGGCCATTTTCTCGTTAATGTTACCAATTTGATTGCCAACTTCATTACTGAATTTCTTAACGAGGTCTCCATATATGGTGAGACACCTACTGGCACTTCATACTGGCGTCGTTGGGTGGTTGAGAATTGCATTTTTGGAGTAGATCTAAATCCGTTAGCTGTGGAATTGGCTAAACTCTCATTGTGGATTCTTTCAATGGCTAAAGATCAGCCACTCTCCTTTATGAACCATCACCTTAAATGTGGTAATTCATTGGTTGGTGCTCGGTTGGAAAATGTTGGTGTTTACCCGCACTCTAAAACAAAAAAAGAAATACGACAACTATCATATTTCGACAGGGATAAAGAATTTAAGTTTGCTGTTGAAAATGCAGTAGCCAAAGCACACTTGATAGCAGAAAAAGGTTCAATCTCTTTAGATGATGTGAGCGCAAAAAAAGCATGGCTTGATGAGATTGAGAATGTACTCAAAATTTACAAACTAATTTGCAATGTGCACACGAATTTGCAGTTGGGTAGCGGCATAAGTGAAGATGAATACACATCAATGATTAACCAAAAAGATGTTTTAGCATTGAGTGCATATGAATCTGAAACCTTTATTCATTGGGAACTTGAGTTTCCAGAGATAATGCTGAAAAATCATGGCTTTGACATTATTATTGGCAACCCTCCTTATGCGAATATTCCACTTGAAATATCAAGATTTGTCGAACAAAATTATGCTACCTATAATTCTGGGGATTTATACACTTTATTTATAGAAAAGCTGATTTTTCTGAATAAGCAAAGTGGATATAGTGGTTTTGTTCTTCCACTTTCACTGACATTTAGTGAGAGTATGCAATCCGTTAGACAAGAATTAATAACGGTTCTTAATAAAGATTGGAAGGTGGCATCTTTTGATCGCATACCAGATGCTTTGTTTGGCGGGAATGTTCGGACAAGAAACTCGATTTTGATTGGAGTACCAAATAACTCAGGAAAAAACAATCTTTTCACAACACCTATGTATAGATGGTTTGCTCGTGAACGTGAGCAGTTGTTCTCTTCGATTCAGTATATTAATATCAACGAGATTTGTAAAAGTGGCGGTGGCTGGGCAAAAATTGGGAGTGAAAAACAAGTTAATGTATTAAGCACCTTGTTTCGAAAAAAAGCTCCTCTTTCTTCTGCCTTTTCAAAAACCAACAAAGTAAATACATTATATTTTTCATCGACTGCATACAATTGGCTTACAGTTACGAAAAAGATGCCACCAGTCTATGATCTTGATGGAAATTTACTTGAACAAACTAAGTATGGATCATTGCAGTTTGAAACAGAAAATGATACTTGGTTTGGATTAAGCATAT
>JAAXWV010000332.1 GCA_013334845.1 Candidatus Roizmanbacteria bacterium
GAATATTTTGATAAAAAAACTTCTGGTAAGAAAAGGCCATTTATATTTGGAATTATTCAAGGTGGTAATAGTAAAAGTTTAAGAAAAAAATGTGCCGAGGCATTAGTAAGAATGAATTTCGATGGCTATGCTTTTGGTGGATGGCCAGTAGATAGCAACAAAAAATTTCTTTCGGGAATTGTAGGGTATACCGCAAGCCTTATGCCTAACGGAAAACCTAAATACGCAATGGGTGTAGGGAAACCTGAAAATATAAAGGAATGTGTAAAGTTTGGATACAATATGTTTGACTGTGTGCTACCTACCCGAGACGCAAGACATGAAAGACTCTACGTTACAAATGGAAAATCCTACAAGTTTATTTATATTGGAAGCGGTAAATACAAAAACGATAATAAACCTATTTCTAAAACATGTGGGTGCGAAACCTGTAAAAAATATTCTAGATCCTATTTATATAATCTCTTTAAAAACAAAGATCCACTAGCTTTAAGACTTGCAACAATTCATAACCTCAGGTTTTACTCCGATTTAATGAAAACTTTTAAGTAAGTATCAAGCTTGGATTATTTTAATCTTTGAATCTCTTTGTGAAGAGTGTGTTTCTTCAACAGAGGGTTGTACTTCATTATCTGAAGCTTATCGGTCGTATTAGTCTTATTTTTTTGTGTGACATAGCTTCTCTTACCGCTTTCGGTACATTCTAAAGCTATTAATATTCTGTTGCCCTTCTTTTTAGCCATATGGGGAGTTTAGTATAAATAGAGCCTTTTGGCAAGAAAAAAAGGGGATCAGTTAAATAATCCCCTTTAGGTGAAACGAAGCGATAGCGTCACTCAAGCTTGCTATACTCCTCCTTGGCTTTATCTTGTGCTGGATCAATCAAGGCACTATTAACATCCTTCTCCACCTCGGGCATGTCAAAATTGCCGTTTGCGCAGTCATCTTTCAAAGCCTGAACAATACTATCAAACTTCTCTAGATTCCTTTGATCAATTATTCTGAGCCCGACAAGCTCAATAATCATTCGTCTTGCAGCTTCCAAGCAAAGAAACAATACTGGAACCATAATATCTCCCTTCTACGATCAGTTTCGACATATATCCATAGTAGATATATACCCAAAAAATCGGGCAATCCTGGTTGATGTTTAGTCATACCAAGATTGCCTTTGTTACTTGAGATTCAATATTTACGAAGCCATGATGCTTTGCAGCTGCCGGCTCCAATCTTCGTGTGCTTTTTCAACTTTGCTCCGACCGGCTTCAATTGTTTTTGAAACCTGGTGGGCTTTTTGATCAGCGGCTTTTAAACCATCTGAAAGGATGGTACCGGCTTCAGTAATTGCGTTAACCTGAGCCTGGAACGTTTCCATTTCCAACATGAAGTCCTGAAGTCGCCTGGCGACATCCACCATTTGCTGCTTGTAGGCCGCGGTGGCTTTCAGGCCTTCCTCGTTCATCTGCTTTTCAGCGATCGATAACGCAAGGTCTGCCGCAGTGCTGCTTGCAGCATTAAGCTGAATGAGCATATTGGCCTTCCATTGGGCGATGCCGATCTGCCTGAACAGGTATAAACGGAATTCCTGCAGGGCGTTGTCATTTCGTTGGTGTGTAAACATGATGCCGTTGTTTGTTGTGGTCGGGATAAACGGAAGCAGCGAGCCAAAAGTATTCACCAGGATCGGTGAAACATTTTCCAGCCGACGTTGTTCTTCCGTTAATTCTGGGTCCGCACCGTTGACTAACTGATCCTGAATTTCTGTCAGACGCACACCAAGTTCCTTTCGGATCATGGCCAGTGTCGCACAGAGCTGGATCAATCGCATTGCACGCGTATATTCCTGCTTTGCAATTGCGTCGTTACGAAGACGACTTTCCTTCATTGTTTCTTGGTGAGTCCGAAGTTCCTGATCGGCTTCTTCAAACTCATCCTTGAAGGAGGTCGTATAGTAGTCGAGGGCTTTTTTTATTTCCTCGGCCAGCATACGCACGTTGCCAACAATATTTCTGAACAGAAGTTTCCCATCTTGCACCTTCTGAACCCATTTAGGATC
>JAAXWV010000070.1 GCA_013334845.1 Candidatus Roizmanbacteria bacterium
TTTATTTATCATGCTTCGATACTGGATTATACTAAAAATCGAGAATATATTCCAATACAGCGATAGTCCGACAGGTAGAGTATATGAGAACCAGCCGATCATAAGAGGAAAGATAAATTTCATCTGTGTATTCATCGCTTTCTGGAAATCGCCTGTACTATCTTTTTCTCCCTCCTTAGTTGGAGTACTTGTCATTCCGGGCGTCGAATACTTGACTTGAAAATATTGAAGTAAACCAGTCACAACTGGAATAATGAGATAAAACAAATTGTTGGTCTTAGCTGGTGAAAGCGCTAAATTAATACCAAAAAACCAGGGATCAATGGTATGAATTTTGAGTGCCGACATGTAGAGAATCTTATTTACGCTGTTTATTACCTGTGTAGTATTAGAAGTGAGGAAAAGGTTTAATGTATTGTAGAGGGCAAAAAAGATGGGAAGCTGGATTATCATGAAGAGACACCCGGCTGCTGGATTAATTCCCGCTTCTTTATAAATCCTCATCTGTTCCTGTTGGAGTTTTTTAGGATCGTCTTTATGCTTCTTTTGCAGTTTGTCGATATGCGGTTTAATATCCTGCATTTTCTTCGATGTTTCCAACTGCTGTTTGAAAAACGGATGTAGCAGAGCTCGAACTAATACGGTTAGCAAAATTATGGCGAATCCGAGCGCTCCTGGGATGTGGAGAAAAAGGAATACATTATAAAACGCCACCAATAAATTAACGATGGGGAATACAAAAATCACATTAAAAATGTTTGGGGAAAGCATACAATAATAATATTGATAATAAAAACGTGCTTATTATATCGTCAATCGTACTCTTCCCTTATTCCGTCGGCGTTTTATGACCTGTCGTCCGTGTTTGGTAGCCATTCGTACCAAAAAGCCGTGTTTGCGGATTCTCTTGAGTTTTTTTGGTTGGTAGGTTCGTTTCATACAACTCTCTTAAAATAATAAAATTCGTTAAACGGTAGTCTCCAAAATACTTGCATTTTTTCCGTTAAAAATCTGCCAGATTGCCTCAGTAACAAAGGGCATAAATGGATGGATCATCTGCACGTTTTCGAGATATACAATCTTTAACGCTTCAAAAACATCAATGTTACCATTTTTTAGTTCTTCTTTCAACTGTTCAATGTAAAAATCAGCAAATCGATGCCATAAAAACTGATGTGAGCCCTCCAATGCTTTGGAAAATTTGAAATTCTTCATATTGCGATGGTAATGAGCTTTCTCTTTCTTATGTTCACTCAATAAGTCCTTCACTAGATCGCAAGCCACTTCACTCTTCTTCATTTCGGTGCCTTTATACATTTGAATAAAACGGCCAATATTCCAGATTTTATTCGAAAAGTTGCGCATACCAATAACTTTTTCATCACTAATTGACACATCGTTTCCTTCTTTGAGCCCGAATACAAGAGCTGCCCGAAGTGCATCAGCTCCGTATTTATCAACCAACTCCAGCGGATTTACTACATTTCCTTTGCTTTTACTCATCTTCTGGCCATGCCGATCGCGTACCATACCATGCAACACAATGTGGGTAAACGGCACCTGTTTCGTCATATAGATCCCCAACATCATCATTCTTACTACCCAAGCACGTAATATATCATGTCCCGTTTCCATTACAGTCGTTGGGTAAAAATAACGATAGAATTCTTCACCTTCTGTCATCAATGTGGCAAACGGCCACTGGCCGGAAGAAAACCATGTATCAAATGTGTCGGTATCCTGCACAAGTTTTATACCTTGACAGCATGGGCATCGTGAGGGAGTCTCTCCCTCAGTCACTATCCACTCGCCTTTTCCCTGTGCAACACAATCTTCACATTTCCAAGCGGGAATGCGAATCCCCCACACTACCTGTCGACTAATATTCCAGTCGATAAAATCTTCAGTAATTTTGATGGCCCGTTTTTCGAATCGTTTCGGAAATACTTTGATCTTTTGTGTCTTTATTGCTTCAATGACGGGCTTTTTTAGTGGGTCAACTTTTATATACCACTGCTCAAGAGGTAATGGCTCAAGGACTCCACCACATTTATAGCATGTCTTTTGAACTAGTTTGTGGTTTACTGTTTTTACTAACAAACCTTGCTCTGCAAGCCGTTTAAGTGTTTCTTCTCTCGCTGCCTTAACCCGTAGCCCATCAATTCCTTCGATAGTGTTATACAGCTTTCCATTGAAACCAATTACCGGCGGGTGATATAAACCATGTCGTTTTCCCACCTCGAAATCATTGAAATCATGAGCAGGCGTCACTTTTACCGCAC
The DNA here is from genome assembly GCA_013334845.1 of Candidatus Roizmanbacteria bacterium. Classification (GTDB taxonomy): domain Bacteria; phylum Patescibacteriota; class Microgenomatia; order UBA1406; family GWC2-37-13; genus JAAXWV01. Next base: position 2,283 of record JAAXWV010000070.1, read on the forward strand.
CGGTACCAAACTTCATATCTACATATTCATCACCAATTACTGGGATTTCACGATTTGCCAACGGCAGTATTACCGTCTTGCCAATATTATTTTTATACCGCTTATCCTGTGGATGTACCATCACTGCCACATCGCCAAATAATGTTTCCGGTCTCGTAGTAGCTACCGTAATATTCCCTCCTTCTTTCGAAGGATACGTTATGTAATATAAAAAGCCCTCAGCATCTTTATCAAGCACTTCCAGATCTGAAAACGATGTACCACACTTGGTGCAATAATTTACAAGTCGATCAGCACGGTATATCAATCCATCTTCATGAAGTTTTTTAAATGTCTTATATACGATTTTGACAATTTCCGGATCAATAGTGAATTTCTCACGTGACCAATCAAGCGCAAATCCCAACCGGCGAAGCTGATCCTCCATCACGTGTTTATTTTCCATCACGAAATCCCAGATCATTTTATACAAAGTCTCTCGGTCGTAGTCATAGCGGCTTTTACCCTGTTTTTGAAGATATTTTTCAAACACATACTGAGTTTCAAATCCGGCATGATCTGCTCCAGCAAGCCACAACACTTCTTCTCCACGCATTTTGTGATAACGAATCATCGCATCTTCAAAAACGAACATCGCATGTCCAATATGGAGGTTCGCATTGGCATTAGGTGGGGGTAAAATGATTGAAAAAGGAGTTTTACTAGAATTTAGTTTAGCAGTAAACAACCCTCTCTGTTCCCAAAAAGAGTAAATTTCCTTTTCTGCTTGTGAAGGTGTAAAGTTTTTATCCATAAGAGCGTGCTAATTTTACACCATCCGGGCTTGATAAATCAATCAATCATTGTATTATTATAGAAGTACAAATTTAAGAGTTTAGCTTTTATCATGAACTGGCTCATTTACCCGCTTACCTGGTACTTGTACCTTTTTGTTGTCGGATTGATCTTTTTTCCTTATGTTCGCCGCCTGTTTCCGAACTTTCTCGACAAAGGATACATCTTTAGTAAAACGATTGGAATCATAGTCCTCACCTATTTAGCTCTGTTGGGAGGAATCCTGCATATTATTCCATTCTCTCAAATCTCACTCATTCTTATACTTATTGCCAGTGCTGCCGGTGCTTACACGATAATTCAGCGTGAAAACCAACCTCTTTTAAATGATACGGGGCGCCTGGAAAAAGCTACGTTTATTTCTCTTATCATTTTTGAAGAACTATTGTTTCTTGCCGCACTTATCGCACTTACTTACGTGAGAGGCCAAGAACCTTCAATTCATGGTCTAGAGAAATTTATGGATTTTGGATTTATAAATTCCATCTTGCGATCCCACTTTTTTCCTCCTCTTGATATGTGGCTATCAGCAGATCCTCAGGCTCCAAATGGGTATCCGATTAATTATTACTATTTTGGACACCTATCCGGCGCACTCCTTATTAAACTCACTAACACCCCTCCCGCTATTGGATACAACCTCATTTTGGCAACTATTTTTGCACAAGGCATTGCACTAAGCTTTGGAATCGTGAGTACAATAATTGCCAACACAAAAGAAAAAATTTTAAGCATAGCTCATCAGGGGACTGTACTTATCTTCGGATTATTAGGTGCACTCATCATGAACCTTGGAGGGAATTTGCATACCATATATTTATTCACCAAGGGATACCCTCCCGAAAAGACACCGCTTCCCTTTTGGCAAATATGGTCAACGTTCTCTCCGGAAAAATACTGGTATCCCAATGCTACTCGCTTTATTCCTTATACCATTCACGAATTCCCCTCATATTCATACGTCGTAGCCGATCTTCATGGTCATGTGTTTGATATTCCTTTTGTTCTTATCACCATTGCCCTTCTCTATTCTCTATTTCAAAAACTTATTCACCCAGTTACCTACAAAACGAAGTTGATGACATCTTTTCCTTCATTTTTACACCCTGTGGTGAAATGGGCCCGGTACTTTATATTCATACCTCGCAATCAAATAATTATCACCGCTATCATTGGGGCTATGTGTTCTATCCACTATATGACTAATGCATTTGACGGGCTCATATATCTTCTCTTCACCCTCATAATTTTGTTTTTGTTTTACCAGTTTTCCTACCTGTTTCTCATACATACTCTTACTCTAATTGTTTCTTTTGGCTTGGTTTCATTGCCTTTTTCTCTTTTCTTTGCTCCGTTTGCATCTGGAATCGGCGTAAATTGCAGCCCTAAGTTTTTGATAGATATTGGAAAAATAGGACCATTTCTCTTTGAAAAGAGTAATTGTCAACTATCGGCATATTGGATGCTGGGAGTCTTATGGGGATTTTTTTGGTTGATGGGTCTGTTCTTACTGGGCATAGTCTTATATGAAATTAAGACGTATAAACTAAAAAAACTGCCCGAAATATACAAAACGGATATTTTTATGCTCGTCCTCTTCTTCTTTGGGACATTGCTTATTATTATTCCAGAGTTCTTCTATATAAAAGACATCTATCCGATCCATTTCCGGGCAAATACCATGTTTAAGCTTGGATATCAGGCTTTTATTATAATGAGTCTCGCATCTGCTTATGTATTCTACCGACTATCATTACTTCCCTACATTGCTCGTATTTTGACAAAAACAGTAGGGATAACTACTCTTGTTTTTGTGCTTATATATTCTTTTTATGCATTCCCCGCCTACTATGGAAAAGGTGGGCGTCCCGTACAACTCGATGGCTCTGTTTGGCTTAACGATCAATATCCGGAAGATAAAGAGATTATCACGTACCTTAATACTCATATCACAGGCTCTCCTGTGGTACTGGAGGCGCAAGGCGACTCCTATACCGATTATGAACGGATCTCTGCTTATACAGGACTCCCAACGGTTGCCGGGTGGTGGGTACATGAATGGCTCTGGCGAGGTTCATCAGATGTAGTAGGTAAACGAGTTGCCGATATCACCAATCTTTATGAATCAACTGATATTAATCAGACCCGATCATTAATCGAAAAATATCATATTAAGTATGTAGTTGTATCGCAGATGGAGCGCGCTAAGTACCAAAATCTCAATAGCACGAAGTTCAGCCTCATCGGCAAATTAATATTTACGTCTACAAATGGATTTGGGGCTTTATATCAAGTGGATTAGACCGTCGCTTGACAAGGAATATTTTTTTTGATAATTTGTTAAGTATTATTTTCGTGCTCTTGTACGAATAAAAAAAGAGCATTACTACTCGTCGTTCCCTTTTATACGAGCGGTAGTGATGCTCTTTTTTTGTGTCTTAGTCATATCTCAACACTCTTAGAGGGAGATAATAATATATCTCATGTTTTTTGTCAAGTCCTATAGGAATGAGATAACTCTCTATAGGCTTTTACTCTTCTTCTCATTAAATTGTTCTAGGGAATTTACTGACGATCTGACTGTAAAAATTCTTAACTTTAAATTACATCTCTCATGCTCACTATAGTGTATTTTCCCCCGAACTCCCCCGCAGGAATAAGTAAACAAGTGGTACAATAATCACACATATGAGTATATCTGTCGTAATACCCGTCTATAACGAAGAGAAATACATTACCCCATGCCTGGAGAGCCTCATGAAACAAAGAGAGCATATAGAAGAAATAATTGTGGTTGACAATAATTCTACTGATAAAAGCATGGAAATTGCATCCAAGTTCCCGGTCACTATTGTTAAGGAGCCAATTCAAGGAATAATCACAGCACGCAATAAAGGATTTGACGAAGCAAAAGGTTCTATTATTGTCCGCACTGACGCGGACACACGAGCGCCCGTTGATTGGACCGCAAAGATTAAAAGACATTTTAAAGATCTAAGCGTAGATGCAGTTACTGGCCCCTTTAAGTTTTATGACTTCCCCCTCAGTTCGACCCTTTATAGTAATATATATACCAGTGTTTTACGTATGATACTTGGACATTATATTCTCACCGGCTTCAATATGGCAATTCGAAAAACTCTCTGGGATCGGATAAAAAACACGGTTTGTATGGATAACAGTGCAGTGCACGAAGATATTGATCTTGCGCTCCATATAGTCCGGGAAAAAGGTACTATTGTTTACGATCCCAATCTCATGGTAGAGATCTCATCCCGTCGCCTGAAGCGCGATCCACTCTCCTTTTTCATCGAGTACCCACACCGGTTAATTAAAACATTACATGCCCACAAATAACTATGAAGATTGCCGTTTTTACTGACTATATCGACCAGCATCTGAATAACTTCGGCGGCGGTTTTGTATTTCTGGCCTGTCCGGTAATACCAATCGCCAATTGATGTATCAGTCTGCCATGGATACTGGTTTGCCGTATCTTTGACACCCCTTTCCACATCTTCAACCCATTTACCTCCTGAAACCTGCTTGCAAGTATAGACTACATTCAGGCTGCCATTGTTTCTGGTTATATCCTGATTGTAATAATGAGCAATAAGGCTTCTTCCGATAACCTCAAAAGTCATCCCGCTGTC
>JAAXWV010000333.1 GCA_013334845.1 Candidatus Roizmanbacteria bacterium
TTCCGCATAAAAACGGTTGACCTCCCCAAAGTTCAAGCATACAATGTCGTACAACTAAAAGTTGGTGATATGGGATTTTTTCAGCATCCAACCATTGACCAAATATATAAAAAGGTGCATGAACTAGGATTAGTCTTATGCCCGGCTGAAGTTGGACCTCAATATGCACTACAGTATTCAGACTTGGAACATGATAAATCTTTGGTTTTTGGCATGGAACCCATTGCCGATCTATACAATGAAAATGTTGCTCGTGTCTTTTCCATATGCGGCGATAAATTTTATAGCGCAGACCTACCGTTTAGTTTACATGCAGTGGCAATAGATGCTTATGATGCAACCACGTATGGTCCTGATACTATATTTGTTTTCGGGGCCAGTAATCAAGAAACTTAAAAACTCACTTTCTTAATAGACCTGTGTTATTCTACATAATAAACACATATTAATATAACGAAGCACTATTGATAACTCATCCGGAATTACTATGAAAAATAATTCAATTCACTTGCTTTCTATAAAACCCCTTCGAAAATTGAGGAGGATTTTGCTCGAAAAGATCGGTATCGTTTGGTTTTAGTTCTTGATAAGCTGCCATAATCTTGCTTACCCAAGGTAAAAAGTGTTCGATTAAACAAAGACCCTCGGCACACGCTCCTACACCCTCCTTCTCAAAGGAGAGAATAGATTGATATAACGGGCTAATGTTAGTTTTAACAAGCCTGAACAACCTCATATTGCCACTGCAATCAAAATTTAACAGATGTTATTCTTGCGTATTATTCGTAATTTTATAAAATAGAGCTATTTGAATCCATACGATCTATTAACCTTATGCTCGTAAACCTTATGCTCGTACTTGACAAATGCAACTAATTTGCATTACAATACGATTGCAAATAAATTGCATTTAATGCTTTGGATTACGATAAAATCATACAAATAAGCTTAGAGCTTTACCCGGAGGATGAGAAAGCCTTTCTGGCGAATGTGGTAAAAACATCACTTGATGAAGAGAAGGTGTTAACTTTGCTGCAAAACTTCGTAGATATAAAAAAACAAATTCAGCTCATATTAGCATCACCAAAACCTAAATCTAAACTTCTACAGCAGTTTAGAGCACCTATCATTAGTTCGCCTTTCGTCAAAGCATTAAAATCCGAGTTTCGTCAGCAACAACGCATTCTAGGATGCCCGAAAATAGATGAACATGTGCTTCTACTTAGTGCTTTGAAATTACTAGAAGCTAAAGATATCCTACTGTATAAGCCCGTTCTCAAAGATATTTTGCAACGAAATATTCACAAACTAAGAGATCTATCGACAGATACATCATTTGTAGAACGGACTAAAGCAATCAACGATATCGTTAAAACACTATCGAGGAGCTCTCGCAATAATATTGTTATTGTAGGGAAAGCTGGAGTAGGGAAAACTACATTGGCAAAATCAATGTATAGGTATTTACCACAATACTCAATGTATCAGCTATTTGCTGGCGGTGACGCTTTCATTGATCAAGTTATAAATCTTATAAGCATACAGAACACTAATAAGGTCGTTTTTATGCTGGATGAGATTTTTAGCTTTGAATCGAGCCAAATTAAGTATTTAATTGAACACGCGCAAGTTATAGGCACCGCACATGAATCCGCATATAAGAAATTTGCTACAGAGTACCCTCATATCGCATCTAAACTCGAAATCATAATGTTGGAAGAGCCCAATCAGGAAGAGCTACAAAGGATTATAAACGCCCACAAAGATCGAATACAGCAACAAACTGGTGTGATCCTTGAAAACGATGTGACAGAAGAAATGTTCCAACTAGCTAGACAATATATGGGTGACAAGTTTTTCCCAGCTAAAGGGATACTCTTATTTGAAGAAGCAGCCAATGCTGCCAAATATGGAGGAAGAAAAATAACTAAAGACATTATACGGGCATTGATATCCCAAATTACAAATATCCCCATCAGCTCGTTGTCAGAATTAGATAAAAAGGATCTGTCAAATCTCGGGGATAAGCTCAGAATAAAGGTTAAAGG
>JAAXWV010000334.1 GCA_013334845.1 Candidatus Roizmanbacteria bacterium
ATTTGAACCAGTAAGTTAAATGCGTCGTTTCGCCTTTGCTCAAGCGCTTCCTTTTTCCCTTTTTTTAAGTTTTCAATAAGGTTTCCTTCATAGTCCCAAAAGAGGCCGCTGGGAAACAAGTAATGAAGAAATATCTGTCTTTCATTCATAGACGCTGAGATGAAGGTATTGTAAAAATTATCTATTAATTCTTTGAAACGTGAAATAATCACATTTTTATCTGACTTATACAGTAGTGCATTATTTCGCTCTTGATCCAGTTTAACAATCTGGGCATTTATTAATGCTAATTGCTCCTTACATATATCATCTGGAAATATCCCCTCGATGTTTTTCTTTACGACAATGTTTCGCTGCTCTTTTAGTCGGGTGATCTTTTCATCCGTTACTCTTACGTGATATTTTATGCTTCTGTACTGTTCTTCGGTTCGAGCAGTGAATTCTTTAAGAAGATCCGCTTTTTTATCATGTGGCAATGGAGTGTTCTGAACAAGTTCCTCTACAATTTTATGCATTTTATAGGCATTGATAGAAGGGCTCTTGCAACGATTTGAACCACACAGATAGTAGGGATATTTTTTAGTACGCCCCCTTGACCAGGAACCGGTCATGAAATGATTGCTTTTAATACACCTGATGTGTCGTTTATAGGGGAAATCCGGGTGATTCCGACCATACCTTATTATTTGAGGATTTTTAGATCTCCGCAACTTTATAATTTGCTGCACTTTATTAAACTGTTCGACCGTAATCATAGGAATGTGTTGCCCAATTACTTCTTCGTGATACGTTTGCGAGGTTAATATTCCACAGTAAAATTTGCTTTTAAATATCCTGTAAAAATGTTTCCCCTTTGGGGATTCTCCTCGTATTGTTACCCCTTCATTTGCTAGTGTTCGTGCCACTTCATAAATACTCTTCGTACCGGTAGCCATAAGATCCCATGCTTTTTTAACAGCATCAAAGGTAGAAATATCCTTAACAGCGAGACCGTCCTTCTCTAAATACCCCAGGGGGACAGCGTTTGGTAGCCCTGCCTTAAACCGGGCGTACATGCCAATTCTTGATCGTTCAGCCTTAACGGAGTTATCAAGCTGGGCTGAAGCGGCAATTACTATTTCCATGAATATTTCAGTCGGCGTTTCCCCTGTTGGTTCACGCGTAGAAATTAGTTTTATACCATAGTCATTGAGCTTCTTGCGAATGGCAATATAATCACCGGCTTCACGGGATAACCTATCAAGACGATATACAAACAGCGCACCTATGTTTTTCTTTTTGCGGAAACAGTACGTAAGCATCTTGATCAAGACAGGACGGCCGGAAATATTCTTCGCTGATCGACCTTCCTCCTTAAATACTTCAATGACTGTATAACCTCGTCGTTCAGCTTCTTTTGTACATAATTCTATCTGGGTATCAAGCGAATAATTGTCCACCTGTTCGTCACTAGATACGCGAACATATATGATTGCCCCCTTTTGCTTGGAGGTGTTTTGATCTTTCATATTAATTGAATATGAATTAGTAATAAGTCTATTATGTAGAAAACCATCGGGCAAACATCAGTATATGTAGCAAATAAACTAAAGAATTAATTCATAATTCAGCACTATAATTTGACCAATTACCATTTCAAATCAATTTATGGAACCGAATTTTTCAAAAATGATTGGAGATAGAATTAAGGAAATTCGAGAAAGTAAAAAATTATCACTTGAGAGCGTGGCAGAAAAAGCACATTTATCGGTTGCAGCATTCAAAAACTTAGAAGAGGGGAAAAGAAAACGAATCACCGTATCTTTATCCTATGATGTGGCAAGGGCTCTGGATGTGCCGGTGAAAGAACTATTGGGAAATATTAATTAATGATACTGTCCTAGATTAATTCTATTTAGTCGATTTAAGCAAAATATATTTGGTTTGCCATATTTACTATAGAGCATAATTCTTCCGTGGAGTAAAATATAACGATATACAAACCACACAATGAAAATCACTGACTACCATGCGAAGTATTTTGCCTACGAATTAACTAAGCGCTGTTC
>JAAXWV010000071.1 GCA_013334845.1 Candidatus Roizmanbacteria bacterium
AAACTTCTGTGCCTTCAAAGACCAATGCCCTGAATCTGGGAGACTCGACCGCTAGCGGTTTTCCCCGTATTTATCAGGACGCGGATGTGGTTCTTTCCCTTGATGCGATTCGACAGATTTCGCAGGTTCTGCAGTCTGGTCGGTTCCTGGCGGCAGCACCGCAAATGCGGATGGATTTCTGTAAGGCATCGTGGCCGGTCCGGGCCTATTATGAGGTTTGGCAGCAATTGCCCTATGTGAAGGAGGGGATGATCGGGGCTGGGGTGTATGCTCTTTCACGGGAGGGACGACAACAGTTTGAAAAATTTCCGCCCATTATTGCCGATGATCGTTTCATACGCGCCTTATTTAATGAGCACGAAAGAACGGTAATTGCGTCTTGCTGCTCGGTAGTGCGGGCACCGGCTACCCTCGCAGCTTTAGTGAAAATAAAAACAAGAAGTCGTCTTGGCGGCTATGAATTTGAAAAGAAATTTCCTGAACTGCTTGGCAACGAAAAAAAAGATTATGGTTCAGCCATCTGGACAGCTATTAAAAAGGTCAAGTTTTGTCCAGCTTTATTTATTTACCTATTGGTCAATCTCTGGTGTCGATCCAGGGCTCGATGGCAGTTGAATCATAATCTGGTTGATGTTTGGGAACGCGATGAAACTAACAGGAGTGCTTAGAAAAGGGGAAAAATGATAAAAATTCTGAACATTGTCGGAGCTCGACCAAACTTCATGAAAATGGCACCAATTATCAGGTCGATGAACAAACACTCTCATAAAATGAAGCATCTATTGGTTCATACCGGTCAGCACTATGACCAGAAAATGAGTAAATCATTTTTTGAAGATCTAGGAATGCCAAGGCCAGATATCGATTTGGGAGTCGGTTCGGGAAGCCACGCTGAACAGACGGCTCGAATCATGATAGAGTTTGAGAAAGTCTGTCTCCGGGAGAAGCCTAATCTTGTTGTTGTGGTCGGTGATGTCAATTCTACCATGGCTTGTGCCATCACTGCCAAAAAAATGATGATCAAGGTGGCCCATGTGGAAGCGGGATTGAGGAGCCGTGACATGACCATGCCGGAAGAGATCAACCGCCTTTGTACGGACATCCTGTGTGATTATCTCTTCACGACGGACCATTTTGCAGACGAGAATTTACGGGCAGAAGGGATACCAGAGGGAAGGATCCATTTTGTCGGAAATGTTATGATTGATTCTCTTCTTACCCATATGGAGGAAGCAAAAAAAAATGGTACATGTGAGAAATTAGGTTTGAGGCCGGGTAATTACGCTACAATAACCATACACCGGCCAAGTAATGTAGATGATCGTCAGAGACTTGCCGGCATTCTTGAGGCGTTGCAGGAGATCGCCGTGGATATTCCTCTTCTTTTCCCCATGCATCCACGGACAAAGAAAATGCTGCAGTTATTTGAGCTACAAGACTATGTCCCGCCAATTGGGGAAGCGGCGATCGGTAAATTAGAGAAAGGATTGTGGAGCACTGAACCTCTTGGTTATCTTGATTTTCTTAATCTTAACATGAATGCAAAGTTTGTCCTCACCGATAGTGGTGGGCTGCAGGAAGAAACCACAGTGCTTGGAGTGCCATGCGTCACTATTAGGAATAATACAGAACGTCCCATTACCTGCGAAGTTGGCACGAATATGGTTATTGGCAATAACAAGGGAAAAATTTTAGAAATAGTTAAGAAAGTGATGAGTGAAGAACGTCGGAAAGGTGCAGTTCCGGAAAAATGGGATGGTAAAGCCGCTGACAGAATTGTCGAGGTTCTTCTTCGGTCATTCAACGAGTGATGAAGTTCTTTATCGTTTAATTTGCTATCAGAAGTTGTCGGAGTAATCGATGCAGAAAAATATTAAACTACCGATTATTGAATTTATGGGATTTTGCATGCATGCGGCGACTATGCAGGAAACTATCGAAACCATTATGGAGCGTATAGAACAATCTTTTTTTACACAGCACGTCGTTGTCAATGTTGCCAAGTTGGTCAACATGAAAACAGATTCTTCGCTCAGAGAGTCTGTAACTTCCTGTGATATCATCAATATCGACGGAATGGGTGTCGTCTTGGGAGCACGTCTTTGCGGTAATTATGTCCCAGAACGTGTAGCAGGGATTGATCTGTTTCTTGCGCTCGTCAAAGAGGCCGCACAACGGAAATTACCGGTTTTTTTCCTGGGAGCGCGGGAGGTGGTGGTTGCAGAAATGGTGAGAAGGTTACTTGACCTTCACCCCGGTCTCGTTCTAGCCGGGTATCATCATGGCTATTTTTGGGACAATGAAGAGGACGTTATTAATAAAATTAGGGCATCGCAGGCAGTCATGCTTTTTGTTGCGATCACTTCCCCGAAAAAAGAGAACTTTATCAATAGATGGAAGGACCAGCTTGGAGTTCAGTTTGTCATGGGAGTCGGAGGTTCCTTTGACGTTGTGGCAGGGAAGACCAAAAGAGCCCCCTTGTTTTTACAAAAAGCCGGTTTGGAATGGTTGTATAGAGTTTGGCAAGAACCGCGTCGGATGTGGAAAAGGTACTTAATCACAAACTCAAAGTATTTAGCGATGTTGTTGCGGGAGTTGCTGGCAGCACATTCACGTTGGCGAAGATTTTAAATTCTTGCACAAGATTAGAGTCGGTGCAACTTGGCTGTTTTGTTGAAGTCCTATATCTTCTTCTAAAATAAACCCTACCAAAGCCAAGGTGTAATATAATAGCGTGTTTATCTGGCCGAAATAGGATACACCCCAAAAAGTCACAAAATGTCCGAGCAAAGTGACACAAATGCCCCAGCTCATCCATTTTATTTCGGAGGTTATATTACTCAGGCTGAATTTGCCTGGTATCTTAACAGCAGAATATATTAAAATGATAAATAATAATAAGGTAATCATGCCGCCACGAATACCTACCAAAACAAACTGATTCGTTATATCAAACTGTACGTGTCCCCAGTGAGCAGTGGAGTTTGTGCCTATGAGATACCACTCCGATATATGTTTGATGAAATTATCAAATAAAAAATAACGATGCCAACCAGTTGACCCTTCAAAAATATTTATTCGTGATATCAAATGCCAGACCGGTGCTTTCATTATTAGGTGCAATAAAAATAATCCAAAGCAAGTTCCCCAAAACATCGCTTTTCCATGCATTCTATAATTGTAAAGTATCCAAAAGAATATCATTGCCAGTAACGTAATTATAGGTGTACTGGAGGCACTGCAAATAACATTTGATAATGCAGCCAGCATGGCAACCCAATATAATATTTTATCTTTTTGCGATTTGATTCGTGCATAAAACAGAGATAGTAGACTGGTCCAAAAACAACCCATTATTATGTAATGTGGAAAAGCCCCGGCGGCACGGAATCGTCCATTATGGAACTGGCCTGTTACCGAGCCGAACGCGGAAAAAAAATTCATTTTTTGATTTTTTTCCAAGGCAATAAATGGAGCGGTAATGATGGCAAAAATAGCGTAAATTTTGACTGCCTGGAAAACGTCATCCCATGTGCGAGTAGCTTGCCTGAAGAGCCAGTACATACCAATACTGTCAAACAAGACACCTGACCTGGTTATGATGGTGCTGAATGTGAGTTGTTGAGCTATGTTCACCAAGCTTTCAGTCAAAACCCAGCTAAGGAACAGTTTATCGAAGTTATTCCATTGAATGACTCTAGTTTCCCTTCTTATTATAAATCTCAAGATTCCTATGCTAATCAATATTCGCAAAACGGTAAAATTGAGACCGAATGGGTCGAATTTTTGATCCATTGAGATAAAGCATGCTGCCATGATGAAAGGGAACAAAAACAGGCGCAAGGGAATAACTAGCAACAAAAAATTAAGAGCTATTACTAGAAGAAAAGTTGTGGTATTCATTTGTTATGACTTTGCCTTGATTTCCGTCAGTTTTGCTCCGCTCACAGTAGATTTCTCGGGCAAAGATGTTATGAATTTTTCGTAATTCTACACGGATGTCAATTTACTAACAACTTGACATGGTCAACAGTGAAGATGTCACCAGCTAAGGTAATATTTGGCTTGAGTTATACAGTACCTGCAGTTTCAATCATACAAAAAAATTTCTGTGATAACAGTATTTTTTTTGTGTAAATGTCAGTTGCCTAGAGACGCATAGAGCATTTGACGTTGGCTGGCTGGTTTGGATCCACCTTTAGTCTCATTACCATCCCCCCGATTGCAAGGACCTCCATCGCAGGCTATTAACTTCACGGTGCCAAGTACCACCCCAACCCACTTTAACTGTATTGGTTGTATTTGTTAGAACTAATGTCTCTGGTGCCTAATAGGCCAACCGGTATGTATCGAACATTTTGCCTGCTAAATATTGCGTTGGCCTGCTCACCACAGATTCCCTAGGCACTAGATAACCAAACGGGTCGGTACCACCTTTTGATATTGCCATATATCTGTCGATGTAGTCGAAGAAAGCATTATTATTCCATAGTGCTTTTCCCCCCTCCATTAAACGGGCTGCCATTACGTCACCTGCCCAACAATGTCCAGCCCCTGTGAGTATTGCCCGATAATTGGCAGTCCATGCGGCATCGCTATCCTGCGGCCGAGTTGCGTGTTTAATCCCCCATTCAGGCATCCCAATCATCGAAGATGTATATGGGAAATTAGGGGCTGTATTAGGGTCAGGGTTCCAGGTTGCACCATTTGTGAGATTAACATCTGCTTGAGTCACATAAAACGTCTGCCCATCTTCCCCGAAAAACACATAATCAGAAGGAGGGTTTCCAGGCCCATGCCCGTTTGAATAGAGATAATCCCCTGATTTTTGACCTATATTTTTCATCGGGGAATAGTCGAGCATGATCCCAGCAAACAAAATCGGCCATTTTCTACCATTACTATTTCCTCCGTCAGGTTGCCATCCGTAAAAGGGCTCTCCTGTTGATACAAGGTTGCCAGTGGGACCGGCTTCAATAAAGCTGTATAAATCTATACCCAACTGTATAAAATTAATAAGTAGTGACCTTTTTTCTAGGTCTGTAAAATCGAGATTGAGCATTAAAGCAGCCCCTGAAAAATCAAACCCGTAATAATAATTACTAAATAACCCACTGTCCGATGGACGAATGAACCGAGTTGTCCACCCTCCGTGGTCCAAGAAGACCATTTTCAAGGCGTTCGCTTGTGTCGTTAAGGTTGCTGCGGTTACGGTTATCCCTGGAGGGACCGCCAATTTTTGTAATTTTAAATAATCAAGATTATTCGCACTCAATATAGTTTTTGTCGAGGTACTAATACCAGGTCTGAAGCTCCCCTCTGCCGGGGCAGAAGATAAACAAGTTAAGACTGCTGCCGTTTTGACATAACTGTCGTTCCCTGTCGGGGCGGCGTTACTGATAGTTGACACAAGAGAGGAATCGTTTGCAAGTACAAGCGGGGTGGCAGGAGATATTCCTATCCCCACATTTTTGCTTGCATCATAATCACGAAAACTATCATACCCTTGGTCCATGTCACGGGGGTTCAACATTGATCCGTTCATTGCCCTACCTGTAGTCGGGTGCGTCACGAATCCTGGCTTTATACCGGTAATTTTCACTCCGTTGACAAGGCCGACTACCCAATAATCACCATTAACAAACTGCCCATACCCCACAGGTTCGGCAAACGTCCATGTTATTCCATATTGTGTAATAGATGTAGTTGTTTCAATTACGGTAAGGCCAGTTGGAGCGCTAGGATTAGCCGTGTATCCATCTGAACAAAAATTAAAGAGCAAAAACAAAGGGACAAATAACAAAACTAAGATGAGTTGCATGTCAAATTCTCCTGAATGAAGTAGGGCGGCTTAACCCAAAGAACATCCCCCCTGAACATCATTATAATATAGAGATATTATTTCTGTTGAAAAAACGAATGTCTGGTGCGAGATGTATGCTGCATATTCTCCACAACCGGATAGTCAGTCAACTACTCCATCAATAGTTGGTAAATAATAGGCAGTATGGCCTTTGCAGCATTCCGTTCTTTTTCACCAGGTGCACCGACCGATACGGTTTTGGTTGTTACAGCTGTCTTACCCAGGTTGTCGGTTACAGTGAGGCTAACCGTGTATTCGGCAATACCAATGAAGGTATGCTGCGCAGTAATGCCGGTTGCCAACGAACCATCGCCAAAGTTCCATTGGTATTGGCTTATAGTGCCATCCGGGTCACTCGAAGTGGAGGCGATGAAGGTAACAAGAATCGGTGGTGCACCTGAAACCGGTGTTGCTGTGAAGGAAGCTGTTGGCGGTTGATTGTCTGATCCCGGGCCGATATTTACCTTGACCGGAGTGCTGGTAATACCGATTTGACCGATATTGTCGACTACGGTAAGAGATGCATAATAGTCCCCTGGAATGCTGTAGGTGTGGCTTGCGGTGACACCTTCGGCTGTGCCGCCATCACCAAAATCCCATGAATATGAGTCTATCGGTGGTTCTGTTGCGGTTGAACCACTGCCGTCGAATTGCACGGTGAATGGGGCGTTCCCAACTGCAGGGGACGTAGAAATTACCGCATCGGGTGGCAGTGTTGGATCCGGTGGGGGTTGTACTGCGGAGGCGGTTATGACAATAGTGGCCTGCTTGGATGAACCACTTGCATCGGCGACGCTCAGTGTCACCGTGTAGGTACCGGGTGTGGTGTAGGTGTGAGAAAGGCTGGATATGTTTGCTGTGCTGCCATCACCAAAGTTCCACGAATAGGTGGT
>JAAXWV010000335.1 GCA_013334845.1 Candidatus Roizmanbacteria bacterium
GTACTTTTTCGGGTTTTAATTTAATAACTTCATCAATTTGATGCCACATTGATATCCATCTTTTCTTTGAGACGTAACTTTGAAACTTATAATGCGAAGCATCAACCTGTTTATTCATGGCTTACAATGAAATTTTAATGATTTAAAGTATACCATCATCATCAATAAAACGTAAATAACGGCTCCTGCAACTGAAAAACCTACAACAGCAAAAAGATCATCTGAAAAACAATAATAGCCAACAATAAATCCTAAAGCTCTCAGCGCTATACTAAAAATCTCAAACACAAGTAATATTCCTTGCATTTGGATAACTGGAATAGCAACAACACATGGTCTTGATACAAAATAGAAATAGCTCATAAGTGAAAGCCACTGGGCATATTTTCCTGCGGTTATCCATACATCACCAAAAACAAAACCGAATAACCAAGGCCCTCCAATAATTACTACTCCAAAGGGAATCAATCCAATAACCCCCATTGCCTTTGTTGCTCTCAATAATAATTGAGATAAATTCTGCGAATTACTTTTTGCATCAACAATTCTTGGATAAAACACATCTGCAATAGACTGACCGATTAATTGTGTAGGTAAGCCTAATACAGCTTTTCCAAGAGAATAAAAACCTGCTGCTGAGGGCCCGAAAAACGAGGCCAACATGAGTACCGGCAAGGACTGAGAAATCGAATTGATAAATACTTGCGGAGCCCGATATAGCGGGAAATCATAGTACTGGCGCGCAAGGATCTTTAGACGAGGAAAATCAATGCTAAACATGCTGTCATGTTCAGCATCTTCTGCCCCACGTATTCCAAAACCAAGCAACGTACTATAAACCATGCTTTTCAGAGTTGCCATGACTATGAGAATTCCAGCAATTGGCTTATAGAAACCCATTCCAAGCGTCACGGAATTCATCAGTAGCGTCTGTAAAATATTCGCCCGCGCTGTCAGCTTGAACTGCTTTTTCCTGATCACCCATTTCTCATAAACCTGCTGGACTGCTCCAAAAAAAACTGCTACTGGAACAAGGAACAGATAATCCCTGATCGCCTCACCTCCGCCAACAAGCGCAAGAATCAGATCATCAACAACAATCATAACAATTCCGATGATCACTGAAATCACCAGTGCAATGATAACAGACAGCTGACCTAACCTATGCGCATCATCGCCCTCTTTGGGAAGAACAATTGCAATCGGGTAGGTGAGAGCCCCAACTGGCACCAGAATAGTTATCAACGCCATGAACACCCCAAGTAACCCATACGCTTCCGGTCCATACAAACGTGTAATGAACGGAGCAAATACCATAGTCAATGCCTGTGCCCCAGCAGTTCCACCTGCCACAACAGCGACATTTTTCACAAAACTGCTTTCTCTAATACGATCAAAAGAACTACTTACTTCGGCGAAAATCATATTGGACTTGCTATGGTTTGATAGTCAGGTAAAGCATGCCATACCTTACCTATCAAAGGATGTATAAATTATGACGAAGCAGAAATCACGCAGTCTATTCGACAAACAGTTTCTAACAGATGCCATAGAAATCACTTAAAAGGTGATATAACCTCTGGAAATTTCTGAAGCTGTTGAGACCACTCATATGTCCTATACTGTTGGAGGCTCAAGCTCATGGCTTCGAAGGAAGGGGCCTATCATGGAACCAGTTGTCCAAAGGAATCTAAGGCCGGAAACTCTACTTTTGACGTTCCAGTTAATGGGTCTGACGCAAGCTTAGACTTTTTTCAACAACAAGTGTTTGGTTAAAAGGGGGCATGTCCGACGTCCTCATTTCTATATTGGTGTAGATAGACTTCCGTAATACGATCCGAATGGAACCTTTGCTGAAAAAGAAGCCGGCTGTTGTTTCCGGCCTCGAGAAGATCCATACTGCGACAAGCGACCATGGCTGCTAACAAGTGCTGAGGCGTACGGTGTTCAATTAATTGTCCGTTCCAACCATCGACAACGGTCTCACGACAACCTGGTCGATCTGTAGTGATTATCACTTTTCCGAAAGCAAGTGCCTCAA
>JAAXWV010000072.1:0-2332 GCA_013334845.1 Candidatus Roizmanbacteria bacterium
CACTGTTTCCAAGATGTCCATCACAAACTCAATGACTGCTTTTATTGCCTGCATTTATTAATTGTAAGTAAATTAGTGAGAAAAAACAACTTATTAGATAGTATAATAGGAAATCGTAGTATTGAGCGGGTGTGACTCAGTTGGCTACCCGCCTGCCACACCTGTTGCACGGATGTTACTAGAAGGTTGCAATCAGGCAGATCAGACTGACCGCTTAGCTCAGTTGGCTAGAGCGTTGCATTCACATTGCAAAGGTCGGGGGTTCAAGCCCCTCAGCGGTCACAGATAATTAACGCTTCTTAGAATAATCTTTCTTTCAAAATTGTGTTTCTTATAGCCTCCTGACATCATTAATACGAGGTTGTTCAAATCCTACCGAAGATAATTGATACCATCATTAAGTATATTGTATGAAAGTAATGTGATCGAACTGCTTTCAGAGAAACTCATAGCTATATAACATATCGCAGATCAACAGAGCAATGCGACAACAATATGTATTGTTCTGACGCTATAAATGAAAAGTTATATGCTATTAGCAGAGTATACTTATTTCTGCTAAGATAGAATGTGATCAGAAAGGGGACTTTATCGTGTGGGGAGAGGTTAATGGGTTACTTAAACTTTCGCTGAAGGTTCTCAACAATTTCCTTCGTCATTTTTTTCAGATCGTACTCAGGCGTCCATCCCCAGTCTCGTCGGGCCCGGTGATCATCGAGGGAGTTTGGCCATGACTTAGCAATGAGGTCGCGACTATCCGGCTTATATGTGATGGAGAGTGGAGTGCGCTTTTGAATAGCTGAAGCAAGCTCGCTGGCGCTGGCGTCAAGAGCGGCAATATTGTAGCTTGTTCTGATGGTGATGTTTCCCGGCGGCTGTTCCATCAGCATCATAGTAGCACGGATCACATCTTTTATATACATCATTGGAATCCGCGTTTCCGGACTGACAAAACACTCGTAAGCTCCCTGTTGTACCGCTCCGTAAAACATTCCCTCGACAAAGTCGGAGGTTCCGTTGCCCGGCGGATGAATCCAACTGATGATACTGGAATACCGGATAGATCGAACATCGACTCCATAACGGTGAAAATAGTAATTACATAAAATCTCTCCTGTTTTCTTCGTGATTCCATATATAGTGGTCGGTTCCTGCACCGTGTGTTGAGGGGTGAGGTCGCGTGGGGTAGTGATCCCGAATCCTGCAATCGAACTCGGCCAGAATACTTTAATCTGATGATCACGCGCGACGTTTAATATGTTTTTGAGTCCGTTGATATTAATCTCCCAGGCAAGATCGGGATTCTTTTCTCCATCAGTCGTCCTGATTGAGGCCATGTGATATATCTCTGTTATGCTGTTTTCTTTCACAATTGATTCAAGCTTGTCCATCGCGGTAACATCAAGGATGAGTGACTTTCCCTTAAATGTGGAGGGTATGGCTTGGAATCCGGCGGCAATAACATGTTTTATACCATATTTCTGTTGCAGGGCGGGTACGAGCTCCGGGCCAATTTGACCAAATGCACCCGTTACCAGAATATTTTTCATGTCTAGTATTATACTCCCAAAATACTAATGCTGTAACAGGTTGTCACAAGGAGAATCAAAGAAAGATTATTAGAAACTGAACGTCCCTGTTACTGTATATCTATAAAGAAAATATGCGATGGTGATCAAAATTGCGGCGATAATAAGTGGCTTGACGAATTTGACTAAGTAGGTGAAGGCAAGCAGTACTAATCCGACAACCGTAAACATCATTATGTAGCGGATTATGGTAGGATCAAGATGTATCATATTACAATAAATATAGGTATAACCTGAATAATTTGCAAATGGTAATTGATAAGAGGGGTTGTTTGACATCTTTACCTTCAACTGGTAGAATACACAAATGCATGATACCTTGAAAGTTAAACTTTTCAAGGAGGCTGGATGGCATGTATTTTCCCTCTCTTCACGATTCCACGATGAACTCACTAAACTTGAACCGGTACTTCTTCAATTAGCTCAAACTCTTAAACAACCTGCAAGTGATGAACGTGATGTGGCAGAAGCAATGTATTATCATCATTTGGAAGAAAAAAATATCCTATCACATCTGGAAAAATCACCGTATTTTGTCCGTTGCGACGTGCAATTTTCCGACGAAACAGAATTTAAAACGATCTATTTTGGTAAGTTTGCTTATAAAGAAGAGAATATATATTCATGGGTCGCCCCTGCCGCTGCACTCAGGTTTACGAATCCTGGTGCGTTCACGATACCGTTTAACCAAGGTGGAACACTTACGGGAACACTCCTTAGGAAAGATAATTTCATGATCGTAG
>JAAXWV010000072.1:2342-6726 GCA_013334845.1 Candidatus Roizmanbacteria bacterium
ATCGTAGATAAAAAGATTCTGTTTATGGCCACCGAGTCGATAGATAAGCCGCGAAGTCTTATCTATCAGGAACACTTCACTAAACAGAAATCCGAGTTTAATTTGTCTGAGATTGTAGAACAAATGGAGCAGGCTCAAGACAAGATTATCCGATCACATTACTATGGTTCATACCTTATCTCCGGTCCGGCTGGATCAGGTAAAACGACCTTAGCTCTTCATCGCGTAGCCTATCTTCTCCAGTCACCGGAAACGGCCAAATTAATAACGACGCAAAAAACTATTGTATTTGTGCAGGACAAAAACACCCAAGGGTATTTCAGCAAACTGCTTCCCGATTTAGGCATAAACAACGTTCGGGTTACCACGTTTGATGAGTGGGCATTTGAGCTACTGAATTTATCGGGGGTGAAGTTTCAACAGATGTATATTGAAGACGAAGCAATACGTGATTCATACGAATATAACAAGAGTCGGGCGTTGAAGAATATATCTGGATTTAGATTTGAAAAAGATATTTTCGGCTTGCTGTATTACATGTATCGTGATTACTTATCATCATCTGAGCTTGATCTTTTTTTACGGCAGTCAAAAGAGCATATCGTCGACCGTTTTGATTTAACAGCCTTACTGAAGGCGAAAAAGCAAGAGACGGGAGTGCTTACCAGTAAAGCGCCTTCTTACCGAAGAATGAACAATGGAAAATATAAGCGAATATTCACTGAGGAACCGCTCATGTACTCGCTCATCGTTGTCGATGAAGCTGAGAACTACCTTAAAGAAAATATAGAGCTTATCAAGTCATGTATCAATCCCGCAACAAAAAGTGTTATATATGTAGGTGATCTTATACAGCAGACTCTGCCTCATACGATAAAATCATGGAACGAAGTGCAGGAAGAGTTCAATGATGAGCGTAAGGTAGTTTTACAAAAGGTGTACCGGAACACAAAACAAATTCTTGAATATATTCGCCGTTGTGGCTATCAAGTAGAGATATCCAATGAACTGAGAGAAGGGAATGTCGTTCAGGAAATATCTTGTTCCGGTAGAAATGAGGAGATGGAGATGATAAAAACACTTATTAGTAAGGATCAGATGGTGGTTGGAATTATCGCAAAACACACTTCCTATTTGGACCAGTACAGAAAGGAATTCAATGCCAGTAAGAATGTGCATATTATGACTATTAATGAAGCACAGGGTGTGGAATTTGATCGGGTGTTTTTAGTGGGAATCAACAGCGAACAGTGGAGGAATCGGAACATGCAAAAGGAATTGGCATGTGAACGCGATAAAGTGAACAGGGATTTGTTGTATGTAGCGTTGACACGAGCCATGAACGAACTATATATCTTCAATTCATGAATAGGATTAAAAAGATAGTCCCAACGCTCTCAATATGAAGTTTAAGGTGATTAGCAGAGTAATATATATTCTGCTAATATCTCATATCATTAGAATTGAGGATTGATAGCGTAGAGATCGTCCAACTCCTTCACTCCACCGAAGGCAATCCGATCAAGGACGAGATCATCCATCCCCAGCATGAGCGCCGGCGTAATGACAAACTCTCCATACTTATCATTAATTCGATCGAGCGCGTCTGACAGATTGCGTTTCTTGTCGGGATCAATATCAAAAAGGGTAGTTTGCGAAGAACGGGAAGGAGCTAGATTGAAGCAACTCACCGCGAGTTTGGTCACTACCTTCTTTTCCGGCTGTTGATTGAAGACCCAGAGCGATTTTGTATAGAGGTCAGAGGTGGTAAATACCGGTGTGTCAAGCTTACGACCCCGGTGCCAGTGGGTATAGTCTTTATAAACGCAGGCAACATGAATTCCTTGAGCGGCACACCCCGAGCGGCGAAGGCGTCTACCCATCTTTTCACACAGTTTCATCATGAGGCAGGACAATTCCCTGATGTCATTAGTTGGCTTCCCGAGAGCATATTGTTGCCCATAGCTTTTTCGCTCAAAATCTACCGCATCTATCTCCCATCCCCGAAGGCGGAGGTACCAATAGTATCCGGTAATACTTTGAAAAACCTGACGGTGAAGAAGCTCTTCGGGCGCTTTTAAAAAGTCGAGTGGAGTAAAGACCCCATAGGTATTGAGCCGTGACTCATTATGCGTACTAATGCCACAAAAATCGGTAAGTTTGATACTTTTATAGACACTTACGAGATTTTCATGGGTTATCACATCAAGACCGTCAGGTTTGTGAAGCCCAGCTCCGAGTTTAGCCAAAAATCGATTAGTCGCTATGCCAATGCTACAGGTAATCCATTCACCTATTTCTCTTCTCATTCGCATTTTTATCTCATAAGCCACGTCGGTAAGATTTTTACTGAGCGAAGGAGTGTTAGCAAAATCAATAACCGCTTCGTCGATGGATTTGGGCGTGACGTTAGGGGAGTAATCCATAAAGATTTTTTTAAACTTCATATGGACATCACGGTACTTGGGAGGATCAGGAGTACGGACGACTACCTGAGGATAAAGGAGGTGGGCATCGCGCACAGTCATACCTACTTTGATCCCCCGACGCTTCGCTTCGATAGAAGGCGATAAGACGCAGCCATTGGGGGTAGCATAAGCTGCTACGACTACCGGCTTTCCCCGAAGGAGTGGATTTGCCTGTTGCTCGATGGTGGCAAAGCACGAGTTGAGGTCGATGTGCATGATAGTGGGCCGGTTATGGTTAAGATCCAAGTTCGTCATAGATTTCTAAAAGCGTCCAGTGGAGGGTATTGGTATCTAGACGCAATTTAAAGGCAGTTTCCTCATTACTCACGGAAAAGATGTGAATAAGAGTTCGGCCCTCCGTCACCTTATGGTGATATCCTAGTTTAGTAATAGCATATGTTCGCCCCTGCCACTTTATTTTTACCGGCATAACACTTCCTTTGATGCGATCATAGAGGGTTATCACACTAACTTTTTCATTGATTATTTCGTTCATGGAAACTTTAAAAGCGGGAATTTGCAATTTGAAATGATTATTCATCATCTCTCTCTTTTTTCGGAGGCCTGTCACTCGCCAGTTTTCCCTTCAGTGCTCGCCCGCCTATGAAGCCGGCAAGGCTGTGCGTTGTAGGGAACCCTCTGGCTCAGACACCCGGAAAAAGGAAGGATATGTCTCAGATCTTCTCAGTAAACTATCGTTCACTTCATTGTAGTAAACTATTGTTCACCAAGTCAACATATCAATTAATATCAAAAAGGATCATATTTTGCAGGTAGGTGTTTGCTTCCCAAATGGTCGCATAATTATCAACAAAATCGAGTAAAATAGAAGAACTTCATATTTATGAGAAATATAGCATCGGTATTTATAGTCGTGCTTTTTTTGGCAATTGGGCTGTTTTCAACTGTATCTGCCCAATCTCTTCAAAACCAAAATTTGGAAGAAACGCTTGAGGCAAAAATTACGCGTATTATTCAGGAAAAAGAGGTGTCAGTGGAGGGAAAAAAGCAGACGGAACAAACGCTTGAGTTACTTATCACAAGAGGCTCAATAAAAGGGCAGAAGATTACTCTCGAAAACGGCGATGTGGCCGTCTCAAATAGTGTGAGATATATAGTAGGAGACGAAGTAATTGTAAACTACAGCAAGGGCACTAACGGCCGCGGTACTTATATCACCGACTATATTCGACGTCTCCCCATATATATATTGTCAGTCGTTTTCGTGGGGCTTGTTGTCCTCATTGGGAGGTGGAAAGGGGCTGCCTCACTCATTAGTCTCGCAATTTCCTTCTTCTTTATCATGAGTATGATCATTCCCCAGATCTCCCAGGGAGTAAGTCCGATAGTGATAGTCATGTTAGCATCGATATTTATTATTCCTATTACGTTTTATCTTTCCCATGGGGTGAATAAAAAGACAACTGTAGCAATTATCGGGACATTTCTGTCACTCGTGATTTCAGGAGTACTTATTATTTGGTTCTCTCAGTTAATGAAGCTTTCCGGCTTCATCTCTGATGAGGCAAGTTTTCTTCAGGTTATGAAAGGGAATATTAATATGAAGGACCTCCTTTTAGCGGGCATGATGATTGGCACTCTTGGAGCGATAAATGATATTACTATCTCTCAATCGGCTGTAATTTTTCAATTGCAGCAAACTGATCCTAAATTGGGTTGGAGGGAGTTATATAAACGAGCAATGAATGTGGGGCAGGATCACATTGGATCCATGGTGAATACGCTCGTACTTGTATATGCAGGTGCGTCGTTGCCTTTATTCCTTCTTTTTTCTGACAATCCGAAGCCATTTGGACAGGTAATTAACTATGAGATTATTGCAGTAGAAATTCTCCGTACATTGATAGGGAGCATTGCCCTTATTTTAGCGGTGCCATTCACTTCATTACTGGCTG
>JAAXWV010000336.1 GCA_013334845.1 Candidatus Roizmanbacteria bacterium
AACTTCTACCGCCTTCGAATGGTTGTGTGATTTTGCCGCTAATTTCTCCAAAAGTGGGGTATCTCTATTGCAGTTTAAGGATCGCCGCTCGTTAAAACTGGATAATTATGTTGGTATTATTGAGACTCCATGTGGTACAATACTTGAGATTTTACCAAAGGTTACTGGTCATGACGATTTAGAAAGCTCGCGTAACCTGTTAAAAAAAATGCTTAGAGTGGCTCTTGAAATACCACCGAGGCAAGGGGATAAAACAAACACTGAAACTTTTAAGCACCCATTAATGGAGTGGGTGATGGCGGAGTTTACTCTTTCACTTAGTCATTTGCTTAAACGCGGCATTCGATTTGATTACCAGAGAATAGAAGAAGAACAATGCTTTTTGAGTGGTCAGTTGGATATGGTTAAAAGAATGCGTCAACCACCTGGAATGGAGCATATTTTTCCTATTCGACACGATGTTTTTATGTCAGATAGACCTGAGAACAGGTTGCTTGTAAAGGCATTGAAGCGGGTGTGCCTTACTACCAAGGAGCCCGGTACGTGGAGGTTGTCTCACGAGCTAGCAGGAATGCTCTATGAAATTCCTGAAAGCCAAGATATCAAGGGGGATTTTCGGCAATGGCAGGGAGACAGATTGATGGCCCATTATCAACCAATACGTCCTTGGTGTGAGCTTGTTCTTGGCAATGATATGCCACTGGCTTTCCGCGGCAAAACTCATGGCATCAGTCTTTTGTTCCCGATGGAAAAACTATTTGAGAAATATGTTGAGTATTATTTGAGCCAAGAGGTTAAGCTACCAAATAAACTTTACCCTCAAGAAGGGAAAGAGTCTCTTTGTTTTCATAACGGAAAGAAAATGTTCCAATTACGTCCGGATTTTATGATTCGGAAAAATGATCAAACCATTTACGTACTGGATGCCAAATGGAAATTGATATCAGAGACGGAAAGGGAAAATACTAGTGAGAATAGATATAGTGTTAAGTATGGCCTGAGTCAAGCTGACTTTTACCAATTGTTTGCTTACGGGCAAAAATATCTCAAAGGGTCAGGGGATATGCTACTGATCTACCCTAAAACCGATAAGTTTACTAAGCCACTTGCAGCGCCATTTGTTTTTTTAGAGGAGTCGGGAGAGTTGCGGTTGTGGGTAGTCCCATTTGATCTTGAAAATGACATACTATACTGGCCAGATGGTTTAATAAAAGCTGATTTCGCGAAATTCTGTCATACTGAAAGCATTAGTTACACCAGTTAGTAAAAACGTACGTTTATTAAACCCGTATCCCATTCTCAGTGCTATGCCTAAACCCAGATACCTGACAAAATCGCGTTTCAAGCTGGGGATGGAGTGCCCGACGAAGCTCTTTTATAGCGGTAATCCGCTCTACCCCGATAAATCGATTGATGATCCGTTTCTTCTTGCGTTGGCTGATGGAGGCTTTCAGGTTGGTGAGCTGGCAAAGCACTATATCCCTGGTGGTCATGAGATAACGACAACCATTCATGCTGAGGCTGAGCGCGAGACTCTGGAACTGCTGCAGCAGGAGAGTGTTGTCATCTATGAAGCGGCGATCAGGTTTCAGTCACTGTTCATCCGCATCGATATTCTGAAAAAGCAGGGCAATCGGCTGGAACTCATTGAGGTGAAATCAAAATCGTTTCATTCGGATGATGAGGAGCTTCCTTTTTTGACGGCAAGAGGGGCATTGTCATCGTCGTGGAAACCCTATCTGTATGACATTGCCTTTCAGGCACATGTATTGAAGCGGGCTATTCCGGATCATGAAATCCACTCTTATCTCATGATTGCCGACAAGGGGGCGAAATGCCCGACTGTTGGCTTGAACCAGAAGTTCCGGGTTAAAAAAGATTTTCGGAACCGGAAAATGGTCAAGGTTGCCTCATCCCTTTCGGCGGAAGATCTCTCGGTGCCGCTTTTGGCGGTTATACCGGTCGATGAGTATGTCGGGATGGTATGGAGTGGGAGCGGTACTGATGATTTTGCTGAGCGGGGATTTGAGGGGACT
>JAAXWV010000337.1 GCA_013334845.1 Candidatus Roizmanbacteria bacterium
GTCGTAAGTACTTTCTGATTTGTGCCTCGCTGGGCACTTGGTTGAGGGTATACATGTCCATAATCTTAACTGATTATGCGACAACTCCTTTAGATTACCCTTAAGATACCTCTTGACAAAGTGAACGATAGTTTACTACACTAAACGTATGAAACAAAACTATCTCGACCAAGTAAAAAATTTCTATAAACATCAACATCGACTTCCCTCCTACTCTGAGATGCTCACCCTGTTTGGATTTGCTTCCAAGAATGCTATATATAAAATCGTTCAAAAATGGCTTGAAGAGGGACTTCTCAAGAAGGCAAACAACAAACTTGCACCGACTTCAAAGTTTTTTGCATTGCCCCTGCTTGGCGTTATTAAAGCTGGCTTCCCTATATTGGCTGAAGAAAATAAACAGTACTTGACCCTTGATGAGTATCTTATCGAGGATCCCCAATCTTCATTTCTTCTGAAAGTAAGTGGGGATTCTATGATTCAGGTCGGAATATTTGAAGGAGACCTCGTGATCGTAGAGAAAAAGAACGATGCATTGACAGGAGACATCGTACTAGCCCAGATTGACAAAGAATGGACACTCAAAATTCTACGGAAAGATCAGAAAAAAGGAGTGAAATATCTTGAAGCCGCTAACCCGAAATATCCTCCCTTTTACCCACGACATGAACTGCAAATATACGGCATCGTGAAAGGTGTAGTAAGAAAGTTTAATTAACGATTGTTAAGCTTCATACTCAAGGCTTCTTGTTCTTTACCCAAAGTCTCATCACCCTTCAACTGATCTTCTTCAGTATTAGTGAGCCATTTATTATGGTGCATTTCCATCACGATTGCCGAGATTCGATCAATGCGTATGGCAATAATGTCATTCAGCCGATCGATATCAGATTTATTTTTCTCGTAGAATTTTGTATTTTCTTTTACTTTGAGCCATCCAGGTTGTATTTCCTTCAGAGATGTAAGCGCTTTTTCCCATGATGCGATCATTTTTCTATCATAATTGGGTGGGATATACCCGGCAAAGTGCTGAACAATAATCTGGGTTGGGCAGCCGTTTATTGCTCCCTCTACTTCCGCTATACCCACATCTTGGTATTCCCGGTTAAGTAGAAATTTTTTTGTATCGGCAAATTCTAATTGGTTTTCAAGTAATTCCTCTGCTTCGTAGTACCCCTGTATGGGCGCCTCTCCTAAGGCAATATTCGAATACCCTGCTTCTTGAATAGCTTTTCTCATAGTATAGCCGCTGCGCGTTGCTTCAAAGGAAAAGTCGTCGTATTGTAAAATTATTTTGCCTCGACTCTGCGCAGAAGCTTCAAGTTTCGGTTCATAACGCAAAGCGGGAATACCCGCTTTCTTACGTCTTTCATTAAGTAGCTTGAGATACTGTTGCCTATCGAGAGTAATTTTACTACTATCTAATAAATCCTGTGCTGTGTTGCGCCAGTTTTTGTCTAATACTCCTCTCTGTTTATCGAATGGCAGTACGTGATCCACATCGTTTAAGTCAATGAACCCGAGCTCGTGGCGCGAGTCACTACTCCCCTTCCGATTATCTCCCATTACCAATAACTTATGGGGAGGAACTAGGACTGATTTGCATTCCCGCAAAAAGTCACCGCCGAACGTTGAACGGGCTCGAGCAATGTATGGTTCATCGAGAGGAACCTGATTAACGTAAAGTAAGCCGCCTCGTATTTCCAATCTATCACCGGGCAATCCCACTACTCGTTTCACCATTCCTGTCGAGACGCCAGTCACCTTTTCGGTAATCTGTCGCACTTTATTGTTAGTAAATACGACGATATCTTTTCGTCTGATCTCGGTATTAAAATATCGTTTACCAAACCACTCAAGACCGTTAGGATAGGGGAACATACTTGTTACTTTCACCACTTCATGAGCTAACTGTTGTGGATTTGTGCCTGTACCTTTGGGAAAAGTAGGATACATAGAACCGGTTCCTGAAATAGGAATATCCTCGCTTATATAATGAAGTTTATAAGCGACTAGCCATCCACTTCCCGCATA
>JAAXWV010000338.1 GCA_013334845.1 Candidatus Roizmanbacteria bacterium
AAACCACCCATTACGTATGTGGGATTACATTGCTTCCCAGCGACCGGATTACTTAATTGCTAACTCGCAAGAGACAAGGCGAAGAATTCAGAAATTCTACCGCCGTGATGCGGAAGTTATTTATCCTCCAGTAACCATTCCTGATAACCTTCCCGAAGACAAAATTCAAGGGGATTACTACATCACTGTTTCCCGTCTGGCCCGCGCCAAACATGTCGAGATTGTAATTGAAGCCGCCAACAAGGGTAAAAAGAAGTTGAAAATCGTAGGTAAGGGAAAAGATCTAAACTATCTCAAGGGTCTTGCGGGTCCAACTATCGAGTTTGCAGTCGATGTCTCTGACGAAGAGCTCAAAGACATATATCTCCAAGCCAAAGCATATCTATTTGCTTCGGTAGACGACGAATTCGGCATTGCTCCTATTGAAGCTATGGGTTACGGCGTGCCAGTTATCGCCTATGCGTCCGGAGGACTCAAGGAAACGGTAGTGCCCGTAGAAAACGGGCTCCTCTATGAAGAACTTTCTGGAGACTCTCTCTTGAAAAAACTGCACGAATTTGAACAGATGTCAGAAGCTCAGGTGAAAAAAATGCGTATTGCTGCACGACTTTCAGCTGAAAAATACTCATTTGAGGTGTTTAAGAAAAATGTACTCAATTTTGTCGATAAAAGTATAAGCATTCACCATGCCAGAACTACCAGAGGTTGAAACAATTCGAAGACATCTCGTGAGCAACCTCGTGGGGAAGGAGATTGCAGATGTCGAAATACGTACGCCAAAACAGTTCATCGGTGACCCGAGAAAGATTCTCCATCAAACTATAGAAAATGTTATACGAAGTGGAAAGGTACTTAGTTTTGTGCTAAAAAATGGCGAATTTATAAGTATTCATCTGAAAATGAGCGGACAACTTCTTTTCACTCCCGATGCAAAACATGCAGAATTCCGCTATCCGATTCCATTAGCTGACGGAGCGACATTGCCTGCCAAAACAACACGGGTAATACTCACGTTTTCTGATGGATCGGCGCTATTTTTCAATGATATGCGCAAATTTGGATGGCTTAAACTCAGCTCACGACCCGAAGGCCCTACCTCGCCTGATGCCATCTCAAATAATTTCACACCGACCTATCTGTCCACAGTGACCAGAAAAACGAAGAAAGCTATTAAAATGGTGCTGACTGACCAGGATCTTATCGCCGGAATTGGGAATATTTATGTGAACGACGCGCTATATCTAGCATATATTAACCCGATACGACCGGCAAATTCCCTTTCAGATCAAGAGATAGAAAAACTTTATATAGCTATTAAAACCGTACTGGAAAAAAGTATCGAACTAAAAGGGTCATCCGCAAAAGACGAACTCTACGTGCTGCCCGATAGCTCCAAGGGGGGATATCAAAACCACTTCCTCGCTTATCATCAGCATGGGAAAAAATGTAGTCGGTGCGGAGATACTTTTGTTCGCATTGTTCAAGGAGGCAGAAGTAGTTTTTACTGTCCCACCTGTCAACCTATTCGTACCGAATTGCCTCCATCGGCGAAAGATCCGACGCTTTTTTAGCTGGCAGTACACCAAAGACCACTCCAATAATAGAAGACACTCCAAGAGCAAGAATGACTGATTGAAGATCGATGTAAGCCGGAAACACGCTCTGAATCAATAGAACGATGAGATAAGAAAAAACCAAACCTAACACACCGCCAAACAATGACAGAATTACCGACTCAATCATAAACTGAGCAAGAATATCAAATCTTCGGGCCCCAAGAGCGCGCCGAATCCCAATTTCACGAATTCGCTCCGAAACCGTCACATACATAATATTCATGATGCCTATACCTCCAACTACCAGTGATATAGCTGCAATTGCAATAAGAACCGTGTTTAAAATGCTAAAAATTGAAGAGACAGCGTTGAGAATTTCTGTCTGTTCGATCAATGAGAAATCATCCGCCTTGTATCGCTTCAGAAGTATATTTGTAATCTCTGTCTTAGCTGTTGCCAGATCTACATCATCTTTT
>JAAXWV010000339.1 GCA_013334845.1 Candidatus Roizmanbacteria bacterium
CTTCTACACTATCGAATTGCTGCAACCGCTGGATCTCTTTCCGCATACCTATCACATTGAGAATGTTGCAGTTATGAACATTCTTTAAAAAAGTACTTGACAATTAAATTTTATTTTATTATTATTGCTTTAGTTATACGATGGAGTTAAAGTAAATGAATAATAAGCAACGATTACTTAATGTAATCATTACATTGTTTCTTGTTCTGCTTTCGAGCAGGGCTTTTTCGGAAGAGCAAAGCATAGTTACCTTAAAAGACCTCGGTTTCCAAAAGGACGTGGCCTTATATGGTATTACGCCTTCTCAAACATTCTTTTTCCCGGTTCCCGTGGCCGGTGTAGACTATAAGAATAGCTATTTAGAGCTTTCTTACGCTTTTTCAAGCGTATTAAGCAAATCTTCGCTGATAAGGGTATCGATTAACGATGTACCTGTATATAGCGAGGTATTTTCTGCTATAAATGCTAACCCTGTAGTTCGGATTCCGCTGTCAAGTGTTGATGAGACAGCTATATCGGAAAAAGAAAAACCGCTTTTAAAGGTCGATCTGGCGGGTTATCTGAATATTACAGATGACAGATGCCGCGATCTGGCCACCCAAGCCCTATGGGTGGTAATTAAGCAGAATACAAGAATTGTGCTTAAATTAACTGCGGATCTCA
Organism: Candidatus Roizmanbacteria bacterium; assembly: GCA_013334845.1. Classification (GTDB taxonomy): domain Bacteria; phylum Patescibacteriota; class Microgenomatia; order UBA1406; family GWC2-37-13; genus JAAXWV01. The sequence goes on from JAAXWV010000339.1 coordinate 664, forward strand.
CAAAAAACTACATTGCAGACTTTTTTGCAAGAAAAATAGCCAATCCGATGATTCTTGTTCCTACAAAGTTGGATGTAGGTCAGGCGACGGCAGCTATTTGGGTTAATGCAAAACTTCTGAATGATGTTAAAAGTAAAAATATTGATTATGATTACTTTGAAACTATTAAGGGATATGATCTTGGTAATCACAAATCTGTCGTCATAATTGGCGATATTGAGAGTCTTGCCAATTTGCCGGGTGCGCTAAAAGCTACCCGAGAGGAAATACAGTCTTTATCAGGTTCGCAAATAACGCCTGAAGATGGTATCCTGTTTACCCGTGTTGTGGACTCTACAAGGATCCTGTATATAACCGGTGATAACGGCAATGCTATCCAAAAAGCAGCAAAAACGCTGATTACCCCAAGGGAGTTTGCAAAATTACTGACAAACTTTGCCCTTATCCGGTATATAGAACCATTCAGAATAAAAACTTTTACCGACGAAAAATATAAACTGACTCTTGGCGATCTCGGCTATGAGAGACTCCAGACTAAAGGTATCGGAAGTCTGCGGATTACGATATATTTCACAGAGCTGGAAATTGCCAGAGCTTTAGATAAACTTGATTTTTACCTCTATTCTAAATATACACCGGTAAGAAAAACCTTAACCAATGGTTACTTAAATCTGTATATGAACGAAGTTCTTATAGAAAGTAAACGATTGGACGAAAATGGCTCCTTTAATGGAGTGTATGTAAGCATCCCTAAATATTTACAAAAGAAAGTAAACACCCTGGACATTGAATTTAGTTATTTCCCCGATGAAGGCGAGTGCATGGACGATCTGGCACAGTTTGTCGGAGAAATTTACACCTACTCTTACTTTGACATTACTAATGGAAAATCATCAAAACCGGAGAATTTTACAGATTTCCCGAATTCGTTTTTAACCAACACCTCCGTCGTACTACAGAACAACCCTGCCCCCGAACATCTTAAAGCAGCTGCAATTATTGTTAATTCTATTCAGAAATTATCGCGTAATATTGAATATTATCCAAATGCTATAACATTTGCTGAAATGTTCAACACTATGGATAATTCCAGGACTAATTTCATTGTTGTTTCATCCGATGTTAAATTCAACAAAGAATCATTTGAATATCTGCCCGTTGATATGAACCAAAAGTTCAAGATCGTAAGCAGTTCTACAAAACAGGTCCTTTTTGAATACACAGATGCGGTACCGATTGCAATAATGCAGATGACCAGAACACTTACAAGCAATGATGTATTGATCGTATCAAGCTATGGAGAGGAAGGAAAGAGCTTCATGGTTAAGCTTGTCGATCAGTTTGGCCAAAGAATCTCTAGCGTA
>JAAXWV010000340.1 GCA_013334845.1 Candidatus Roizmanbacteria bacterium
TCTTCGGCCATCAGCTAGCTTGTCGCTCATGAAGTCTATCGGCCAGCGCTGATTCACCCCTTCCGGATGGGGCATGGGAACACGCTGTTGTACTTAGGTATTCTTCCTCCATCGTGTTTTAATCTGTATCGAGAAGAGCGCTTCAGATTGATCAGGATGCCTTCTTTTCGGAGAACTTCATGCATCTGTCGATAACCCCAACGGCGACGTTCTGCTGCAAGATCTTTTAATCGTGCTCTGACCTGTACGTTGTCATCCGTTTTTGCCTGATAACGCCATGATGAAATGGCTAACCCAACAAGGCCGCATAAGCGCCGTTGACTTTGCCCGAAGCATTTCTGCAAATGCTTAACCGCTTTTCGTTTGGCTTCAGGCGTTACCTGTTTTTTGAGTTGATCTCCTTGAACATCATGATGTCGAGCGCCTGGTCAGCTAACAGTTTCTTCAGGCGCCGATTCTCGTCTTCCAGTTCTTTCAATCGACGAGCCTCACTGACGGCCATTCCGCTGAATTTGGTTTTCCAGTTGTACAGTGTAGCTTCTCTCATTCCGTTCTTTCGACAAAGCTCCTTGACCGGCATACCTCTTTCGGCCTCCTTGAGAACGCCGATGATCTGCTCAGTCGTGAATCGTTTCGTCTTCTTGTGGGCAACCTGCTTGGTTCAGTTTAGGATTCGAGAACCCTAAATCCAAGTTTTACTGCTGGGTGGGGCAAGTTCCCCTTCGGTCAACATCCCGACATCCGCATCGGCATGAATGGAGGAGACCGGGCGCTGGACAACGTGTGTGCCGAACTTTTGTCATGCAGCCTCAAGCACGAAGACCTGTATTTGAAAGGCTACTCGTCAGGTGCAGAATTGCACCAAGGATTGCGGGAGTATTTCCAGTTCTACAACACTGAGCGCGCTTGCATCAGTCGTTGAGCTATCGGACACCTGATGACATCTATGCTTCGGCTGTTGGTGGGGGGGGCGATGATCGTGGAGAAATTCGTTGAATTGGGGCAGCGCCATTCCGCTGCATGAACCGAGCTACTAACCTAAATTCGTCCGTTTGTTGTCTACAGTGGCAGGTCCACTTCAATGTGCATCATTTCAAACCCAGCCTCGCCGGAACTCGGGTAATTGCATTACGGCTTTTCCAATGGCTTCAAGGTCTTCTTTAAATGAAGGCACAGATGTTCTGAAGCTCATATTTATTTAAAGATTTATTTTATATAATTACTCATAAAAAGCTAATGAACCAGAATTAACATATTCACCACATTCCACCTTTTGATTCTCAAGCCTCTCTATTAAATTATCAACACCCTTGTGGTTTTTCAAAAATTCTAAAACCTGCTCTTTACCACCAGCAATCACACGTTTTGTCTTCCGATATAGCTCGAACATCCCTATATCTTTAGTTATATTCGCAAAAAATATTGACGCATACACAGCAGCCATCAAATTATTAATAGGCCACAAGTGTGACACAACCGCTTGATTATTTTTTGTTAATAACCCAGCCATACCAAATCTTGCAAGACCGCCATAATATGCAGACGTCGCGCCATCACAAACATTCAAAAAGAGCATTCTTCTATGATAACAAGGCACATTTTTCTTCAACAATTCACTTAGACAAACTTTTTTATCATCAGAAAGAATAAGCTCACCAGAATGAGGCTCATAGTGTGTATAATTGTAATGAGTAGAAACATAAATTACATCCCATTTTTTATTATCATACTCGTCATATAATCTATCAACACTAAAACCTTCCCCAACAACAAACTGTATATTTATATTTGAATTTTTCACAATACTTTTTATAGAACTCAGCTCAATTTGAGCATACTGAGTACTATCCGCAGAAAAATATATTACATTTTTTATATTCCGATCCTTTCTCGGCCTCATCAAACTTATCGATAACGGAATAACATGCGAGCATTTTTCCATTATGATCGACTGAAAAGGTGTTTGAGAGCCAGGAATAAAAATCATCGAGGAAGGCATACTTTCCGATACTGAGTCATATAGGCC
>JAAXWV010000073.1 GCA_013334845.1 Candidatus Roizmanbacteria bacterium
AAGTGTTGTAAGTAATGTGCCTAAACCGATGGCTGATATTAATGGTAAGCCTTTTTTGGAGTATTTGCTTCATTTTCTTTCTACCAATGGAGTTAAGAAAGTTATTTTATCAGTTGGCTATAAGCATAATATTATATCCAGTTATTTTTCTGATCGGTTTGAGAACTTGGCTATCTGTTACGCCATAGAAAATGAACCCCTTGGCACCGGTGGTGCACTTGTTGAGTCGTTAAAACAGGTAAGTGACAGCAAAGTTTTGCTATTAAACGGGGATAGCTTTTTTAACGTGGATGTAAAAAGGTTGTACCAACACCACAAGTCACATGGCTTTGATGTAACTTTAGCGCTTAAAGAGATGTATGATTTTGACAGATACGGTACAGTGACCTTTGAAAAAAACAAGGTAATTTGTTTTGAAGAGAAAGTGTATAAAAAAGTAGGGTACATAAACGGTGGAGTTTATGCTCTGAATAGTTCTCTTCTAGCTGACATTGCCCATTCTAAAACATTTTCATTTGAAACCGACATTTTGCAAAAGTACGTTAGCAAATTAAACGTAGGTGCTTTTGTTGATAATGGATATTTTATTGATATCGGAATTCCTGAAGATTACCTGAAAGTACAACAAGATTTTAAATTAACTCAGGAGTAGACTTTTGATAGTTTCTCGGACACCACATAGGATCTCATTCTTTGGCGGAGGGACTGATTATCCTCCATACTACCTGAAGCATGGCGGTAAGGTTCTTGGATCTGCAATTGACAAATATTGCTATATAAATGTAAGAAAATTCCCGCCTTTTTTTGAGCATAAGCACCGGATTGTTTACTCAAAATTTGAAAATATCAACGAATTGAGTGAAATTCAGCATCCATCCGTCCGTGAAACACTAAAATATCTTAAAACTGATTACGGTATATCTATACATCACGATGGCGACATTCCTGCACGCAGCGGCATGGGTTCAAGCTCTGCATTTACTGTCGGCTTGCTGAACAGTATGACGGCTCTGGAGGGCCGGATGATCACAAAGAAAGAACTTGCCAATAAAGCCATTCATATTGAACAGAAACTTATAAAGGAAAATGTTGGATCACAGGACCAAACTTTTGCAGCATATGGTGGTCTTAATCTTATCGAATTCACAACATCAGGAGAAATAACAGTAACGCCAGTTATAATGAAACCAGAGCGGCTGCAAAAATTTGAGAGCAAACTATTACTTGTTTTTACGGGTCTTTCACGATTTTCCTCAGAAATAGCTGATGAACAGGTTAAAAATACTACAAAGAATCTTGATGACTTGCATAAGATGAAGCAACTTGTTGATGATTCCCACGCTATTCTGACAAACGCTAACAAAGATTTAAATGATTTTGGTGCAATGTTGAATGAAACATGGCACCTTAAAAAAGGCTTATCCAGCAAAATAGCCACAGATGAGATTGATGAGATGTACGACTTAGCCTTGAAGAACGGTGCTGTTGGTGGAAAGCTCCTTGGAGCCGGGGGAGGTGGTTTCATGCTCTTTTATGTAACGCAAAAGCAGCGACAAAAGGTCATAACAGCCCTGCATAACTATTTACACATCCCGTTCCGATTCGATTTCGACGGTTCAAAAATTATTGTATATGATCCGAATTATAATGGTAAAGAGACCAGGAGGGTTTAAATGAATTATGGTTTGGTAAGTTCCACATTTGGCATTGAAGAAAAAGAAGCAATGCTGAAGGTGATTGAAAGCGACAGATTCACCATGGGTGACAAAGTTAAAGAGTTTGAACGTGCTTTTGCGGATTATTTTGGTGCAAAGTATGCCGTCATGGTGAATTCCGGCTCATCGGCTAATCTTATTGCTGTTGCCTCGCTGTTCTTCAGAAAAGAAAACCCTCTGAAAGCTGGTGATGAAGTAATTGTCCCCTGTATTTCCTGGGCGACAACATATTATCCACTCCACCAGTACGGATTAAAACTCAAGTTTGTGGATGTCGATCTGCAAACATTGAATTATGATATTGAAGAGCTGAAATCTGCTGTCAGCAACAAAACCAAGATGATTGTGGCTGTGAGCATTCTTGGCAACCCCTGTTATTTTGATGAAATCAATAAAATTTGTACTGAGAAGAATATTATCCTGTTTGAGGATAATTGTGAGTCGATGGGAGCCCGTTTCAATGGCCGCCATACTGGCACTTTCGGGCTTGTTAATACATTCAGTACGTTTTTTTCACATCATATATCCACCATGGAAGGTGGTCTTGTTGTTACGGATGATTTCGAATTATACTGTTTGGCGAAATCGTTACGTAATCACGGCTGGGTTCGAGACCAGGATGAAGGAAGTACGATATGTGAAAAACGCAATGATGACTTTTATGAAGCATATCGATTTATTCTTCCTGGCTACAATGTACGCCCAATGGAACTGCAGGGTGCTCTCGGTATTGAACAACTGAAGAAGTTGGATGGTTTTTTGAAAGTAAGGAGAGAAAATGCTCAGCATTTCGTAAATCTGTTTAAAAATGACGAACGATTTATTATCCAGCATGAAGTCGGCGAAAGTGCCTGGTTCTGCTTCACCATGATTGTCAAACCGGGACAGGCTCTCACCAGGGGAAAAGTACTTGAGGCACTGAAACATGCCAATATTGCATTTCGTATTATTACCGGGGGTAACTTTCTCCGCCATGATGTTATAAAATATTTTGATTATTCTGTGACCAAATCATCAAATGCCGATCTGGCACACGACAACGGATTTTTTATCGGTAATCACCCGATAGATATAAAAGACCAAATTGATTTACTTTACAAAGTATTACAAGATGTATGAGCAAAGTTTTTATTTCGACATCGTGCGTCGCTAAAGATCATATAATTGATTCGGTTAATACACTTTCTAAGATAACGCAATATATCGAGTTGTCAGGAGGTTCAAAGCATCAATCTGACAGTCTTGGATTGCTCAAGGCAGCGCAAGTAAAATCAGAACTAACGTTTTTGCTTCACAGCTATTTTCCGCCGCCAAAGTCAGATTTTGTGTTGAATTTTGCTGATAGTTCAGCGGAAACAAGAGATTTTATATGTTCATCTATGAAGTATGTGAAGGGGCTAAGGGTTCCGTACTTCTCTGTACACGCAGGCTACAAACACACTTTTATATTTGAAAATGAGCTGCTGATTAAAGGTAAAGATCATTTTCTGTCTGGAGATATAGCCAATAATATTAGGTGGTTCAGACAAGCTTTCCCCGATATACCATTGGCGCTGGAAAATCTTTACCCCAACGATAGAAATCTTGACAGCTGTTTCGCAACATCCGTTGCGGAGATAGAGCAAATACTTAATTATGATGTTGGTGTATTGCTTTTGCTGGACCTCGGGCATCTCAAAATATCCGCGAATCTCCTCGGTTTTGATTTCAATGACGCTGTAGATTATCTGTTTTCCAGATATTCCCAAAGAATTGTAGAATTGCATCTTTCTGAAAATGAGTCGGTTTACGATGATCACGATATTATTTCCAAACATTCTGGTCAATACAGCATACTGAAAAAACATCGAGAAACAATAATAGGAAACAATATAAATCTGACCATCGAAGCCAGAGGCAAGGATCTTGTTATATTACAGGAGAGTTACAATCTGGTGCGGTCCATATTTGAGGAGGAATAAATGAGTTTGAATATTCTTGTTACAGGTGGTGCTGGTTATCTGGGGTCAATAATGGTGCCAGAGCTTCTTAAGTTAGGACATAAGGTTACGGTTCTGGATAGCTTTATTTTTGGCCAGAGTTCGCTACTTGAGTGTTGTGCAAATGACAACTTTGAAATTGTGAATGGTGATGTCAGGGATGAAAGCATAATCAAGGGGCTATTGGCTAAAACGGATGTTGTAATCCCACTTGCAGCACTTGTTGGTGCTCCTCTCTGTAAAAGGGACAAGATCGGGACAATTTCCATCAACAGGGATGCTATTAAAACGATTACGGATCATGCCTCAAAACAGCAACGGATTATAATACCCATAACCAATAGCGGCTATGGCATTGGTCAGAAGGGTGTTTTTTGTACTGAAGAGACGCCGATGAATCCAATATCTTTATACGGTTCTACAAAGGTTGAAGCAGAAAATATTGCATTGGGACATGGGAATTCTATCAGTCTCCGTTTGGCTACCGTTTTTGGTATGAGTCCTCGTATGAGACTGGATCTGTTAGTAAATGATTTTGCATATCGAGCTGTAAATGATCGTTTCATAGTTGTATTCGAGGGACATTTTAAACGAAATTACATACATGTACGTGATGTTGCCCGGGCATTCATTCATGCAATTGATAATTTTGAAACGATGAAAAATGAGCCTTATAATGTCGGCCTTTCAGATGCTAATCTCTCGAAGCTTGAGCTGTGTGAGGTAATCAAAAAGCATGTCTCAGATTTTGTATATCTTGAGGCGCCGATAGGCGAAGATCCGGACAAACGTGACTACATTGTTTCCAACGAAAAAATAGAACAAACCGGTTTTAAACCGATTTATTCTTTGGATATCGGAATCAAAGAGCTAATAAAGGGTTACACAATCATTACAAACAGCAAGTACAGCAATGTTTGATACATATTTTCCCACATGGAGAATCCCAACAGATGAATAAAGCCATGGAAAACCTTAAACAAAAAGCCAGGTGGGTCTGGAGTGAGACACTTCGGATGCACCGTTTGGCACCCGAAACGCGGGTTGCCTCTTCCTTATCAGCAGTAGAGATATTCACTACTCTCTATTATGGTGATCTACTGAAGCATAACGGTGCAGAACCTCGCTGGGAAGGGCGTGATCGTCTGATAGTCAGTAAAGGGCATGGTTCTATCTGCCTCTTCCCGATACTTGCTGACCGTGGATACTTTGATAAGGCCGAGCTGGAACGAATATGTCAAGAGGGATCGTTTCTCGGAGGAATACCGGATACAATTATACCTGGCTATGAGACAATCAATGGTTCCCTCGGGCACGGCATAGGTGTCGCGTGCGGCATGGCGCTGGGGCTTAAACGTAAGGGTTCATCAAGCCATGTTTTTGTCGTTGCGGGAGATGGAGAATTTTGCGAAGGTTCCATGTGGGAAGGGATAATGTTTGCTTCTCATCACCGCTTGGATAACCTGACGTTGATAATTGATAATAACAAACTCTGTATGCTTGATCGTTGCGAAAACGTTATGACGGTTGAGCCCTTTGACAAACGTTTTGAAGCATTCGGCTGGGAGGCGCAAAGGGTAGACGGGCACGATATCGCCGCTCTGCATGATGCTTTGAGCCGTTTAAAGCAGCGCAGTACCAGTAAACCTGCCGTTCTTATAGCCGACACAGTCAAAGGTAAAGGGGTACCGGAATTGGAGAGTGATACACTTTGCCATATTCGCACCCTCAACCATGAAGAGATTGACCGTGCTATTGGAGGAGGTGTCAAATGACAGTACCCAAAATGATGACCATGCGAGATGCCTTTATCGGTACGCTCTGTGACCGAATGAGTGAAGATAGCAGTATATTCTTTCTTGCAGCTGATCTTGGAGCGCCTGCGCTCGACAGAATCAGGGCAGAATATCCTGATCGTTTTATCAACGTTGGTATTGCAGAGCAAAATCTTATAAATGTTGCTTCCGGCCTTGCTCTAGAAGGCTTCAAGGTTTACACCTATGCCATTGCGCCGTTTATTACTATGCGCGCCTTTGAACAGGTCAGGGTAAACCTCGCCATTTCTTCCCAAATACGTCCAGTTAATGTAACGATGCTAGGTCTAGGAGGTGGGGTAAGCTATCAGGTTTCAGGTCCAACCCATCATTGCCTTGAAGACCTTGCCATCATGCGTCTGTTGCCTAACATGGCGGTATACTGTCCAGCAGACTGGGTAACGGCAACTGCACTGGTGGATCAGACTAGAAATACAAACTGCCCCAAATATATCCGTTTCGACGGCAAGGCGCTTCCTGCGCTCTATGAAAATTCGGCATCGGTAGATATGGGAAAAGGTTTTGCTAAACTTGCAGATGGAGGGAAAACCTGTATTGTCAGTACCGGCTTTATGACACATCGTGCCATGAAAGTTGTGCAGTTACGCCCAGGTGTTGCCGTAATAGATGTTTTCTGTCTGAAGCCGTGCAATGAAACGGCACTTGCTGAAGAACTATCGAAATATGATTGTGTTATAACTATGGAGGAAGCCTTTATAAATAATGGCGGCCTTGATAGTCTGATAACAAAAGCCGTCAGAGAAAACTCGTTAAAATGCTCGATTCACCCTGTCGGGGTAAACGACCGATATGTCTTTGATCTCGGAAGTCGTGATCGCCTACATGAAATTAACGAGATGGACGAAACAGCTGTGTTGGCATTACTTGATCGTTTGGGACGGTGAAAAATTGAACAAGAATGCGAAAATATTTGTGGCTGGCCATAGCGGACTTCTAGGTTCAGCACTGATGCGGCGACTTGAAGCACATGGTTATCAAAACATTGTGATGAAGACGCATCAAGAACTGGAGTTGACACATCAGCAAGCGGTGATGGATTTTTTTGCTGATGAAAAACCTGAATATGTCTTTCTTGCGGCGGGCAAAGTTGGGGGTATTATTGCCAACAAGAGCTATAGGGCAGATTTTTTTCATACC
>JAAXWV010000341.1 GCA_013334845.1 Candidatus Roizmanbacteria bacterium
TGTTTTTAAAAGTTTTAATCATTTGTTGTATTATCTGATAAAAGAAACTTCCAAATACAAGAAAAATTGCCACTAATGCAATAACCCCACAAATAATATCTCCTACTGTAAAAACAATCATTTTTTCCTCCAATTATTAAATATGTCATTAAAACACCATACCATCCCACCAATTAAAGCCGCCCATACCGACAGCCAGAAAAAAGCCTCTGCGTATATGCCTAGACCGAATTTTATTTGATTCCAAAAGTCGCAGTTCTGTACGCATACTCGGTCGATGAAGAGGGGCTTCATTCACTCCCCCCTCGCCCCGTTGAGAGCTTGCTTACTTTGTGTCATGATCGTCCCCCTATCTCAAACATGTTGCGCAATAAGTTGCGCTCAAAGAAAGGCATAATAGTACAAAAAGAAGCATGCCAAAGGATTCCTTTGTGGCCTGTGTTTCTTCATTGTTACAAACTAAAGCACCCAAAGCCCCAGATATACAAATACAAACTACCACCAAAAAAGCAACAACAAACTCTCTCATACATCAACCTCAATCGTTTTTGACTCAGTTAAAACCAATTCACTACCCAGTGGATAACAAAAGTCTTTCTTGTAAATGTCCCAACTTTGACTCTGCCAACCCGTAGAAAAATAGCTTGAGTCATAGTGATAAGTATATCTATACAGCGTCACTTTCCTTTTTGCCTTCGGTGCCTCAAGCGAGCAGTCGGCGCAGATATCATCCCAAGCAAGGTCTTCCCGTCTATAAAAACCAATTAACCTTCCAGTAAAATCCATAAGATGTTCTATGGTTTTTAAGCCTCCTTTGTAGTAGATTTGTTGACCGATGTTTAACGAGTAAAAGTCTTCTGGTTTCATTGCGTAACCTCCATTATTTTTTGTTAAGTTTATATAGCATCAAATCCCTAACTTTTGAAACGAAAACATAAGCGTCATGCGCTGATTTTATAACTTGATATTGACCCCCCATTTTTACAATCTTGTCGGCATGTGCAATTTGTTCAGGTGACTGAACGCCCGTGTCGGTTTTAATTTCCAACTCGCAATAGCATCCTGCAACACAGCAAATAATATCAGCTACGCCCACATCTTGCCCCCCCGTTTTCCATAGCTTGTGAAAAGACGGACGATAGCCCGAATACCTCACCGCGAAAACATAGGGAACATCACGTAGGGTTTGCATTACTTCTTTTTGTATCTTGGTTTCTTGTGCGCCCATTATTTAACCCCTTTCATAAAAGAAAATATATGTGCAATAACATCAACTGTCCAGCCATTGCCAAGCATCTTATACCGTGCTGAGTTGGACGTGTCCTTAGTATATCCTATTGGAACCGTTTGTAATGCCTCACACTCTTCGGGCGTTAATTTTCTCCATGTTTGCTCTGGTTTAATAGAAACATTTTGCGCGCAAGAATTTATTATTGTGCAGCATTTTTTTGATTGTTTAAATCCTTTTGTTTCATCGTGACCAAGGCGCCCAGACATTGCATTATGAACTAAAACTGACATCTCTGGTAGCATGACAACAGTCCTGGCTCCGTGATTGTCGCAGCCCTTCCAATAATTAGCATCAAGACAACTTGCCTTTTCTTGCTTAATAATAAACTTTCCAAGATTTTTAATTGCACAGTCTTTCTGAATAACGTCCTTAAGCAATATCCCCTTGTCCTGTGGCTGTGTAATCCCTTTTATGTTTGTCCAATAAAGTCTATTCCGATTCTGTGCCGATACAAGTGCAGAGTTTATAAGTATTGGCTCAAGGCGTCCTGTTCTGAATATCTCCCCTTGTTCAACACATTCAGGATAAATTTCTCCCAAGCATCCAGAAATAACATCGTTGTGTCCTTGAGCCATGACAACATTTTCAAGTAGAAAATATTTAGGCTTGAAGTGTTTAAGAATATCAGCAAAGACAAACACTGAGGCCACACGGTACGAACCCCAGCTCCCCTCGCAAAAATACTAAAAAAAGCATCGGTTCCCCAATGCAGGGGTGAAATA
>JAAXWV010000342.1 GCA_013334845.1 Candidatus Roizmanbacteria bacterium
TTTCGCATGCTCGCCAAACTCTTTAATAGCAGCAAATACATCGTGTTTTGTTTCCAATTCTATTTCCAAAATTCGTTCAATGTCAATATTTTTTTCATGTGCTTCAAGGTCGGCTAATTCTTCAGGTGATACAAGTCCGTACTTGTTTTCGGCTTTAGCAAGGGCTACCCAAATTTTTCGCCACAACTCATATTTGTGCGCCTCACTGAAGATTGATCTCATCTCATCAGAGCCATAGCGCCATGAGAAGGGCGAAAGGTAGGAGTCAAACATAGTTTTTTTCATAATAAATCAGCTAAAATATTCCACACCATTTTTAAATACCTGTAATCCCTGTCCATATTCGGGAATCTTTTTTCCCTTTCGGACAAGCTGATCCTTGAGGTAGGGCCAGTTGGGATACTGAGTAAAAAACATTGCCCGTTCAGGGTGTGGCATCATGCCGAGAATCCGCCCCGAAGTGTCGATAATGCCAGCGATATCTTTAAGTGCTCCGTTTGGGTTTGCTTCAAGTCCCTGATATTCACAAATTTCACCTGTTGTGTACTCCAAGGCAACCAGCTTATTCCTGACGATATGATTGAGCACTTCAGGAGCTGCATAAAAACGTCCCTCACCATGTGCAATAGGGAGCGACATTTCCTTAATTCCCTTGAGCCAGGGAGTGAGTGTTCGTACCTTCACATCAACCCATCTATTGATATACCGTGCACTTGTATTGGGAAGGAGTGCCGCCTGGCGTTCACCATAGGCGTTGTTGAGAGCCGGAACGAGCCCAAGATTGGTTAGAATTTGAAAACCATTACAAATACCTATGACAAGTTTGTCTTTTTGAATAAAAGAATGAATCGCATCCCAGAGGTGATTACGAACCCGGTTGGCGAACGCATTTCCTGAACCGGTATCATCGCCGTATGAGAAGCCTCCGGGAAAAGCAAGAATCTGGGTATCGTCAAGTATACTTGCCCGATCAATGATATCGTTAATATGGGTTATCTCTATGTTTGCGCCAGCCAGTTCAAAGGCATGAGCTGTTTCCTCCTCACAGTTTAGTCCGTATCCGGAAAATACAAGAGCTGTTGGTTTTTTCATGGTTTAATAATGTAAAAATGGTGCCCGATAGGCTTTGGCCAACTTATCTACAGTTGTCTTCACGAGCTCTTCTTCAATGTCCTTTATAGTCACTCCTTTGCTTTTGAGCACTTTTCCGAGCAAACTATAGGGAACACCATTCATAATAGTTTCAAATCGCGACTGATCCCCCGGATCAATACTGACCAGTATCCGTCCTTGTGTCTCGGAGAAGAGTGCATAGTCTGATCGGGTATACGTACCACCCAGCTCAGCAAGTGAGATACTGAATCCAAGACCGCCGCCAATGGACATGCGGGCAAGGGCAACTGCCAGGCCGCCTTTTCCAACACTAATTGAAGCACTCAGCAAACCGGTCTGAATGGCTTTATGAACTTTTTCATAAGTCACTAAATTGTGATGTGCATCGACCTTCGGAACAGAGTCTCCGATATACGGTTTACCACGTTCCTGTTCACCCCGGTATGCAAAATACTCAGAGCCTCCAAGCTCATCGTCAGTATCTCCTATGAGGTAGATGAGATCGCCCGGGTTTTTAAAATCGAGCGAAACAGCTTGCGCGACATCTTCCATCACACTGATGGAAGAAATGAGAAGGGTCGGCGGAATTGAAACCTTTACCGGATTCCCCTCGCTATCGAAGCCTTTAAAATCGTTAAACATACTGTCTTTTCCTGAGATAAACGGCGCACCAAAGTGGACAGAGTAGTCATAACAGGCTTTTGCTGCCATCTTCAACTGCCACAACCGCTCCGGTTCTGTCGAACTGCACCAGCAAAAATTATCAAGGAGTGCGATCTTGTGAGGGTCAGCTCCCACGCAAACGAGGTTGCGGATTGAAGAATCGATTGACGAGGCGGCCATGTGGTATGTGTCAACATCGCTATAGCGCGGATAAAGCGCCTGCGAAAGTGCTAC
>JAAXWV010000074.1 GCA_013334845.1 Candidatus Roizmanbacteria bacterium
TGCGACGAACTGACTGATTGATAAATACGACGGCCGCTATTACAAGTATTGCAAGAGCTACGAAGACTATCATATTAATCACCATCTGCTGATTCACAATCGCAAAGCTCTGCCCGAACATCACCGGTAATCTACCGACGATACCGGCAAAAATAAGGAGCGAAATTCCATTTCCCAGACCGTAATCAGAGATAAGTTCTCCAAACCATACAAGGATGAAAGTACCAGCGACAAGAGTAAACACAAAAGAGAAGAACTCAAGCATATTCAGATTGCCTATAATGTGCTGGTTTTTCAATAGTGCATAAATTCCTACTGCCTGGACAACTGTTAGCGGAACCGTGAGCCAGCGAGTATACTGATTAATTTTAAATCGCCCGTACTCGCCCTCTTTAGAAAGTTTTTCTAACTGCGGAAAAACAACGGTGAGTAACTGAATGATAATAGAAGCATTAATGTATGGATTCAAGCCTAAGGCCATCACTGAAAAATTTATGAGCGTGCCTCCGGAAAAAATATCGAGAAGCGATAAAAATTGACTAGAAGCAAAAAGACTCTTTAATTGAACCAAATTGATTGTTGGAACAGGAAGAAACGCAAATATTCGAAAAGCCAAAAATATAGCGAAGGTAAAAATTAGTTTCCGCTTAAGTTCCGGATCTTGGATGACAAGCTTAATTTTTGACACTATATCTTTCATATAGTCTTGACTTGTCCTCCCCGATCTTCAACCATTTTCCTGGCTGAGGCAGAAATTGGTAATTCTACCACTACTTTCTTTTGGAGTTCGCCACGAGTAACGATCTTAATTGTTCGCTGATCGTTCTCTTTGACCCAACCTTTTTCTGCCAGTGTTTTTTTATTGATGACTGCCCCGTCTTCAAATGCATTGAGTTGTTCTGTATGAACTACCAATGTCGGAAGCTTGATTGATTTATTTTTTCCTTTTCCTCTCAATAATGGAAATCTTTTTATGAGTTTGTTTTGTCCGCCTTCAAAAGCTAATGGGATATCTTCACGTGCTTTCTGATGACGGGTGGTGCCGCGAGTTGACTTTGCACCTTTTCCAGATCCTGGACCGCGTCCCAATCTTTTCTTTCTTCCAATTACAATTTTTTTCAAATATTGAGTTAAGTTTGCCATATTACTGAGTATTTCTCTGCTTTAACTTTTGTAACGCTTTGATAACCGCGTATGTGTTAATAATCTGATTTCTTGATCCGAGAATCTTTCCTGATGCATTATATATGCCGGCCAAATCAAAAATAACACGAGCCACACTTCCCACTTTCAATCCGGTACCTTCAGGTGCTGGTTTCAAAAGAACGCGAGCTGATTTGTATTTTAGCAACACTTCATGAGGAAGTGAGTTTTTATGGATAGGAACAGTAATCATATGTTTCTTTGCTGATGTGATAGCTTTTTGAATGGCAGGAGGAACCTCCAGACCGCGTCCCAATCCTACGCCTACTTTACCTTTACCATCTCCAACGACCACGAGGGCAGAAAAACTTACATAATTTCCACCGGTTGTTTTCTTTGAAACTCTTCTTATCAAGACAACACGCTCTTCCAGCTTGTCTATTTGTGTATCATCCTGCTGAACCATATGAAATATCGAAATTTTAATATTATATTTGTAATCCTGCTTCTCTCAATCCTTCGGCCAATGCCTTGACACGACCGTTATAGGTGAATCGATTTCTGTCGTATACCCCAGCTTTTATTTTCTTCGCGATGAGGGACTTTCCTAATTCAACACCTACTTGCCTGGCCTGATCTGATTTTGTTGCTTTTTCGCTCTTCATGCTGGATGCGGCCACGATAGTAACTCGCGCAACGTCATCGATGGCTTGAGCATAGATAAACTTGTTAGTGCGGTGAATTACGATACGAGGACGTTCTTCTGTCCCTCGGATGTTGCTACTCACTCTCCTTTTTCTTCTAATATTGCGTTTGTTTGTGTTATTCATAAAAGTTTACTATAAATTATGCTGCTTTTGCTTTCTTTCCTGCTTTGGTTTTGATAATCTCGCCTTCGTAGCGAACACCTTTTCCCTTGTAGGCGTCTGGTTTTCGAATCATTTTCATCTGATAGGCAACCTGTCCAACTTTCTGCTTATCCGCTCCGGTGATAATAACTTTATTGTTTCCTTCTACCTGAAATGTAACTCCGTCAACTTTCTTAAATATAACTTGATGAGAATAGCCTATTTTGAAAGCTAAATCTACTCCTTGCATCTTTACATTAAATCCCGTTCCTACCACTTCCATGCGCTTCTCCCATGGCTTTTCAACGCCAGCTACTGCATTAGCAATAAGACTGCGGATCAAACCATGAAAAGATCGTGTCTGTTTATCTTCAGCGGTACGCTTAATGTGAAGCTCTGTGTCAACTTTTTCGACGGTGATGGCCCGAGGAAGCTGAGTTATAATCTCCCCTTTACTGCCTTTTACGGCAACCGTACTGTCAACAATCTCGACTGTGACGCTTGCAGGAACTGTTATTACTTTTTCTCCAATTTTTGACATATTACCAAATAGCAAATAGTAATTCTCCTCCAATGTGTTTCTTTCTCGCTTCTATATTGGTCATTATTCCTTGTGGAGTACTTAATAGTGAGTATCCCATACCACTCAATACCGGCTTCAATTCCGCAGCCTGTGCATACCATCTTCGTCCTGGAGTTGAGTATATTTTTACATCAGTAAGAACTCCTTCTCCACCTTTATATATAAGCTCTATCTGCATTTCTTTCTTTATCTCTCCGGAGACAGAATACTCCCCAACATAACCTAGTTCTTTCAACTTTTTCACTACTGCTTCTTTGTAGACAGAGTGAGGTGTAGTTATGGACTCTTTCTGTGCGCCATATCCGTTCTTTATTCGTATTATTAAATCTGATATTGAATGTGACATATATATACCCAAAATTATTAAGTCTTATCTGCTGTTCTCTTGGTAATCTTTCCATGACCATGGAAGGTTCGTGTCGGAGAAAATTCTCCCAACCGATGACCAATCATAGTCTCCGAGACTAAAACTTCAATAAAACGTTTTCCATTGTAAACGCCGAATTTGTGTCCCACAAACTCAGGTGGAATCTGTGACCTGCGTGCCCATGTCTTAATAGGGGTACGATCGCTTCCGGCTTTTTGCTTCTCTACTTTTGCTAACAATTTTATGTCAATGTACGGTCCTTTTTTGGCTGATCTTGTCATACTATTACCACGAAATTTTTTTAACTCCAGGAATCTCTCCTTGTAATGCTTTTTCTCTGAAACAAATTCGACACATTCCAAATCGGCGGATATATGAACGCGAACGGCCACACAACGGACACCGATTCACTTGTCGTACTGTAAACTTTGCTTTCTTTCTCGATTTTACTTCATCTGATGTTTTTGCCATTATTTCAAATTAACTAGATAATAACTTATTTCTTAAATGGTACTCCAATTGCTTCAAATAGCTTCATTCCATTTTCATGAGATCCTGCGTTTGTTGTTACTGTTACCTGCAGTCCACGCAACTTATCGATCTTATCGTATTCGATTTCCGGGAACAGTGTTTGCTCAGTGAAACCAATATTCAAATTCCCGTTCTGATCGACACAACTGTGAGCGATACCGCGAAAATCACGGAAACGAGGAATGACGATGGTAATTACTTTTTCCAAAAACTCATACATCTTTGCACCTCGGAGAGTGACTTTAACACCCAACGGGAATCCCTTGCGAATTTTGAATGCAGAGATGGATTTTTTAGCAAGTGTAACTACCGGCTTCTGACCAGTAATCAAAGTCAACTGCTCAACAATCTTCTCAATTGCGTTTTTATTCACAACAGCTTCTCCTGCGCCTACGTTCACCACTATCTTAATGATACTAGGAACAGCCATAGGATTCTTAATGGATAATTCACCCATTAATTTCTTCTTCACCTCTTTTTGATAAACGTCTTTAAATGACATAGTTAATTCTGAAACTATAATTATATCAGCCAATTCACTAAAAAGCTCACTATTTTATATCTTGCCTTTGCACTTCTTGCAAATTCGTACTTTCTTGTCATCCTTTATTTCGTACCCGACACGCGTAGATTTATTGCAGTTCTTGCAAATGATCATCACTTTGGAAGCATGCAAAGCACGGGGAATATCCAAAATGCCGCCCTGGGGAATTTTCTCACTTTTCTTGACATGTTTCTTGTAAAGATTCACGCCTTCAATGAGAACACTATCTGTTTTTACATAGACACGTTCTACTGTACCTTCTCGACCTTTATCTTTTCCGGCGATAACCTTTACTTTATCTCCTTTAACTATTTTCATATTAATAAATTTCCTCAGCTAAACTGGCAATTTTATTGAATCCTTTATCTTTTATTTCTTTTGCTATTGGGCCGAAGATACGAGTACCTTTTGGATCAGTCACATCTTTTCCTTGTAAAATAACACAGGCATTATCATCAAATCGGATATAACTTCCGTCAAGTCGACCAACTTCCTTGCGGGATCTTACAATGACGGCATACACTATGTCGCCTTTCTTTACCTGTCCATAAGGGATTGCTTCTTTGACAACAACAGTGATTACCTCTCCAAGATAACCAATTTTTTTATCTCCACGGCGTGGTAAACCAATCATCTGAACCACTTTGGCTCCGGTGTTGTCCGCGACGTTGATCATTGATCGTAACTGCAACATATTCGTGTATTAAATTATGAAACGGTATTTGTATCTAACTTCTTCGAAACTACGAAGTGAACATCCTTGGAAACAGGTCGAGTCTCGGTAATTACAACCACATCACCTTCTGCAATTCCTTCCATTTCATTATGAGCTTTGAATTTCTTTCCTCGTACAATCACTTTTTTATAAAGGGGATGTCGAAACTTCCTTTCCACTTCGACAAGTACTGTTTTCTGCATCTTGGTTGAAACTACTTTTCCAATTATTGTTTTACTCATATATATTATTTGACTGCTAACATTTCTACTAATTCTTTTTCTCTCAAAACAGTGGAAATTACAGCAAGCTGTTTTCTCTTTTTTTCGATAGCATTCATGTCTTTAACTGTTCCAGTGGTAAGATCAAGCATACCCTTTGCAATCTCACCGCGGAGGGTCTCAATCTCTTTCTGTAACTCTTTATTTGATTTTGCCTGCAAATCGCTTACTGATTTTCTCATGATAGTTTAGATACAATCTTAGTGGTAATTGACAACTTCGCGGTAACATTCTTAAAAACACCTTTTACTTCGCTTTCAGCTAAACCATCCAGTTCAAAAAGAACTCTACCCGGCACAACACTAGCTACATAGTGAGATACATCTCCCTTTCCGGCACCCATAGTAACCTCTGGAGGCTTCTTAGTAAATGGTTTATCGGGGAAAATGCGAATCCAGAATTTTCCACTCTTGCGGGTTGCTCGGGCAAGCACTACACGACAAGCTTCAATTTGCTTGTCAGTAATCCAGGCCTTTTCAATAGCCTTAAGTCCGAACGCGCCGAAATTAAGACGGTCGCCTTTGACAGCAATTCTTCTCCAAGTACCTCGAAACTGTTTTCTGTGTTTTAATCGTTTTGGTGTCAACATATTATCATTTCAATTTATTTACAGATCCATACTTTTACTCCGATATATCCGGATTTGGTCAAAGCAGGATATTTAGCGAACTCCACATCTTCTCGAATTGTTGAAGTAGGAATAGTTCCCTGGAAGTATTTCTCCCGGCGAGAAATCTCAGCTCCATTAATACGACCACCGAGCTGAATTTTTACTCCTTTTCCACCCGCTTCAATGACTTTATTCATACTATTATGAACAACAGCACGATGCGGAAAACCTCGTACGAGCTTATCAGCGATAGTCTGTGCTACATAGTAAGAATTTAAAAATGGTTTCTTAACCGGTTCAATTCTTAAATCTACTTTCAAATCCTTACTCTTACCCTTGTGATTAATTCCCAAAAGAATAAACTTCTTTACTTCTTCAAGACCTTTTCCTCCGCGGCCAATAATCATGCCTGGCTTAACGGAATAAAGGATGACGGTAAGTTTCTTAATAGCTCTCTCGATATCGACCTGAGTGATTGAAGCGAAGTGAAACTTCTGCATCAAACTTTTTCGCACGTTAATGTCAGCAATAAGTGATTCTCTGAAAAGTTTCTTTTGTGAAAAAAACCATCGGGAGTCCCAGTTGTAAATTACTCCTAATCGTAAACCTTTTGGATGTACTTTTTGTCCCATATTATCTATTTAATAAATTATTTAGTTTTCTTGCTAACTTTCTCCGTTTTCTTTGCTGGCTTGCGGGTCTTCTTTACCTCGCCGCTGACGATCCGCGCCTTGCACAGGCCGCAATTGCCGCCACTGCAACCATAGTTGAGCGGCACCCCCGAGCGCAATGCACCCTCGAGCAGGGTATCCTGGCCTTCGACGAAGAAATCGTGGCCGCTCGGCAGCACGGTGACGTGCGCCGCCATGACCCGCAGCACGTTGTCGCGCACCGCGAGCGGATTGGGATAGTCCGGCTCCAGCGCGGCCCGCGCCTCGATGACCAGCCAGTCGATCAGGCCATCGAGCGCATCCTGCACGGGGAGGTCGG
>JAAXWV010000343.1 GCA_013334845.1 Candidatus Roizmanbacteria bacterium
AATCAGCAAAGTCCACTGGATTCACGAGAATGATCTTATCCCAGTCGTGCTGTAGTGTAAATCTAACCTTGAATTCAGCACGTTCCGCGAAGTCCAATCCAGTTCCGATCTGATCAGTGAGGACGAGCCACCACTCTTTATACTTTGAACGGTATTGGGCAATCTTTGCGGACTTCTCTGGGATGACGAACTTCAGACTCTCTTCAAGTTGATCGGTGATCCAACCGCCCGAATCTTGGTCGCTGTAACCAGCGAGAACGAAAAGACTTTGTTGCTCCAGACCACGGAATACTTTCATCGTTAAACCGTTTCCAAAATCATTGTCAGTTCCCGCCGTTTGCGGTCCATCTCGAAACGCCTCAAGCCAAGAACGAATCTTAGGCTCAAGTTTCTTCCATGGGTCTAAAGGGCGTGCAAATGTTACGTAAACAAACCATGACTGTTGTTTTGTAGGGCGGCCCAAATTACTGAGTAGCTTTCTGAGGTTTTTGTCAAGGGGAATCGAATTTTCGCTCACACTTTTCGGTTTACGGGTTGTCGATTCATATTGGATGAGCCGCCTTACTTCAACGGCTACTTGTCCGTTGATCAAGAAATCAGGCGGAATATTACCATCGGGTTCGAAAACCACATTCGAATATCCTTTCCATCTAAGGAATCGCTCTACGCATTGCTCTGCAGTATCCATATTAATTTTGTGTTAAAGCTCGTTGTCCGCATAACAAGAACATCACTGATGCCGTATTTACGGCAGAGCTCCTTAACCGGCATGCCGGCTTCAGCCTCTTTCATGATACCTATTATCTGTTCCGTACTGTAACGCTTGCTTTTCATGCGTTTTTCCTCCTTGGATGAGTTTATGAATCATTTTTTCCACATCCAAGTGGCACATTTATACTGGCTCACGTCCCTATTTGATCAAATTTGCGGTTTCGTCAGAACTAATTAAACATTCACCATCAATAACAACTCCTTTAAGAAATTGAGAATATACTTTCCGTAGATATTGTATCCCATCTTTCTTATCAACATCACAATTTAGTTTATCTCGAACAAACTCAAGGCGATACT
Organism: Candidatus Roizmanbacteria bacterium; assembly: GCA_013334845.1. Lineage (GTDB taxonomy): Bacteria > Patescibacteriota > Microgenomatia > UBA1406 > GWC2-37-13 > JAAXWV01. Next base: position 1,072 of record JAAXWV010000343.1, read on the forward strand.
TATTTTCTTTAATTACCTGAGACCACGTCTTAGCCCATACCGTTAGATCCGGACTGCCAGACTTCCGAAATATAACACCTTGTTTCCTATTCTCTTGATTAGTCTCCATTTTAGCATACTCATCCATCTCATTAGAGATTATCAGAAAGTTCCATCGTGCATTTAACGAAGTAAATCTAGGATCATTTATAACTGCAAACGCATAACTTTTAATTTGTGAACATTCTGATTCGCCTATCTTCACTTTCGGAGCTTTCAATTCAATAACCAAATGCTCTATTTCATCTTCGCGATTACATGGAATAGAACGAGATAACATTAAATCAACAATCCCTACCGTACCATCGATCCTTTTCACCGGTTCATCTATAATTATATCTAAACCAAGTTTAATTCGATGTTTTCTCAATACTTCAGTTAACGACTGATCGTCAACCGACACAGTAAACTCAGGCCCAAATATCCAAGTATTTTCAGCAATCATCCTATGAAGCTGACTACGTTCTTTTAAGCTCTTTTTGCCAGCTTCGTCAAATAAAAGATATTCTAATCCTGTAATGAATTTTAGACGATCTGAAACAAGCTTCGAAGCATTAATTATACCGGTAAGCGATATGTCTTTTAAAAGTTCGGACAATTGCTCTCGGCTTTTTGATGGCAGGTTTAAAACCTCTGCAATTATATTCTGAAGGTCTTCAGGGCTACTCTCAATGACTTGTCTAAGCATACGAAGATGAAAAGCTTTTCCTTTTTTGTCGGCAGCTTCATGAGAGGGCAAGCTTTCATGTAACTTAACCGCAACAATATCGAACATCTGGCGTTCCGCAACCTCTATTGGAGTTTGTGCATCATCCTTGTATGGGTATACATCTTCCGATTTCCATTTTCGGATTAGTTCTTGTCCTTCCTGTAATATCCGTTCTGTAAAATATTCTTTA
>JAAXWV010000075.1 GCA_013334845.1 Candidatus Roizmanbacteria bacterium
ATTCTTGAAGTCTTTGAAAGCCTTTTCCATAGGTAGTGAGCCATTTTTGATTTTGTAAATTTTCGTTCCATCGCTCATAATCAAGTGTATTGAGATGGAGTACATTAGTTTCTCCATCTCCCGCTATCAAGTTAAGGGTTCTTGCGACTCTAACTACTTTATCGTCAAAATCTATGCCAAAAACTCGCAATACATATTCTTTTTCTTCTGGAGTAATTTCAGCATTGGTAAAAAGATGACCGGTTAGCCAGAAAATAGTATGTACGGTGAAGCCACACGAACCTGCTGCTGTATCAATCATGTATTCACCTTTCTTTGGATTAAGCATTTTTACGCACATATCAATCACATGACGTGGTGTAAAATATTGACCTTTTTCCCCTTTCTGCGATTTACTGATTAGGTATTCAAATGCTTCATCAATTACTTGAAGGTTTGAATTGAAAAGTTTAACGTCTTGGAGACCTGCAACACAAACAGATAAATGAGAAGGCGATAACGTTATCTTACTATCTTTTTCAAAGACGCCATCCCATTTTTCTTTCGCTTCATCAAAAAGTGATTGTATTTTTTTCTTCAAATCGCCCTCAGATTGACCATTATTTCTAAATTGAAGTACTCTAAAAGATGAATCGTCAATTTGGTTAACAGTATCCTTCAAAATTTCATATGAATTCTGCACCTTATGTAAGTATGGCGAGCTGGGTTCAACCACAACCATTGGAATATTTTTTCCCTTTAGAAAATAGTTGACTATCTCCTTATCTTTTGCGCTTCTGTACTCATCGTAAAGCTTAGTAAAAATTAATTTAAAAACTTCTTCAAATACATCAACTCCGGCATTAGCAAGTACCTCGTCTTCCATGTCCTGAATTATCGTTTTTAGTGATTTCCCTTCGTTGGGTATTTTATCTTTGAGGATAAGATTCTTTAAGGTGAAACGTTCAGTCAGAACATCTTGAAGGGTTTGGTCGTATCGGGGAATATCGGTGATGTCTTCAAAATAGTTTGGATCTTTACGATTGTAAAATGAGATCTGACCTCCATTTGTCCAGATACCGATCGGAGCGCCAGTTCCGTTACAATATGATTTGAGTTGTTCTTTTCCATCTTTTAAATTCGGTTTTTTAATTTCAACAATAACATATTCAACGGTCGGTCTATCTTTGTCGAATATCACGATATCTGCAGCCTTATCAAGTTCTCGACCAAAACGAACAAGGTGCTCTAGTTTGATACTTTTTTTTGGATAGCCATATTCATTTACAAGTCTCCTTAAAAACAGCTGTCTCACTATTTCCTCTGGCTTAAGTTGGATTTCTTTTTCTCGTATAAAACAATTTATGTAGGGTTTGTCATCTTTTATAAATATGCTGTTTGAAAACTCTATGATCTCTTCTTCTTTAAATATATTTAACCCGTATTGTGAATTATTTAAGATGGAATTTAAAATTGAGGTTTCAGATTGTGTCTTGAGCATTCGCATAGTTTTATAAGAATTAACATTTATTATACTCCACGTTTGAAACGGAAGTTGATAGTAGTTTGTTAAACACTTCTGTGGTAATTTAGTCACAAAATATTCTTTCAGACATTATTCAACCAGGTTCCTAAAATAGTTTCTTAATCATGTCAACTTCCGGTAGCAGTTCGGAATACAATCATTTTAAAAATCCGTTATTTTTCCGATATGTCGTCAACGTTGCGAGGATAAGGGAGCATAATTTCTCTCATCACTGTCGATTTATGGTCGATATGATGGTCCAGACTATCAGGGGAGCTGATTGCTGATAATAAATAAGGAACTTTTAATATACTTCCGTCAAGCAATCTGAAAGTGCCATCCGAAGATTGTATCACTCCTTTCCCGTTTGTCTCAAGAGAGCCGGTAATCATCGCCACCTTATTATTGTGATTTCTCACAATGGAAATAACTCGAGTTGTATAGAGCTGACCTTCCCAAAAAGCCATACCCACCGTTAGTTGATTGTGTGAAGTTGCTCCGTAGGTATTGCGTTCAAAGAGGGAAATAGCTACTGCCTGACACTCTGGGACGCGCGTTGGCCTAAAGCTTGCGTGTAGTGAAGCACTTAGACCCTGATCAAGTCTCATACGAAAGTGCTGAGGAGAAAGTAATTCAGACTTGCCTGCATTACTTGATGGATGATAATGGAGACCGGGTATCATTGTTAGAGCGGCTCGCAGGTCTGTTTGTAGTTTGAGAGAAGAGGGCGAATTCTGTTGACGACAGTCGATAGCTAGTCTATTCAATAGTTCCGCTCTGCAGGAGCAAAAATAATTATCGGAATCAGGGGTACGTTCAGACATGGCTTATAGTATATATGATAGTTGTGTAGATTCAAGCTGTTTCTTCCGCTTCAGGAGGCTTAAAGTCGTATTCAGTTTCTGTAAGTGCTGCTCGATATTCGTTTCCACCTGCAGTGGGTTCGCATTTCAGTCTATGTTTCAATGTCAGCCCCTGTATGTCGCGATAATGGGTGGATGTACTTGCAGCGCTTCCACTTTCTCTATATATCTGAGCACCAGACTTCATATTTTTATGAGAGGCATGTTCTGTAATACTTGTTTCAATTGCCGTGCTGATATCTTTATTGCAATGTGAATTCTCAATATAATCTATCGCCATTTGTTCTATTAGCCTTTTCTTTTTATGTGGATCTTTTGATATAGTTTTGGCAATTTCCCTTACTTGTTGACGTGTGTAATTGTCGTCATAATAGTGTACAAAGGGCACGATGACCCTTTCATATAACAGAGCTCCAATTTTATTGGATACCCTCAGTGTGCGAACTATCACCCGAGGATCAAACAGCAGGGTGGGAAAAATGGCAAAAAATATTTGACGTTTAAGCTAAAGCAGCGCACCCGCTGGATGGCTCAATACACAGGGTACGGCTTTAGTTGTTTGGTATCCCCCCGGAACGAAGAGGTATACAGGGTGAAATATGGGAACCTTGAAATTAATATCGGTGATGATAAAAATATCGAAAGTCTTAAATTGTTGAAGGGGAGTGGGTCAGATCTGCATGACGTTCAAAGATATATCGTGAGGTTTGAAGGGAAAATGCGAGAGGAAGCAGAGGAGTCTACTTTCCCCCATGTTTTATCTCCGTGAGGTGGGGATCGGAAGGGGGGAGGTTGCGGAGCACGGCGGTATAATGGGTGCCGGCGAGTTTCTTAACTACTTGATCAATATAGTTAACCGAGTCATCTTTTTCAATATATGTGATACTGCGCTTTTTTTTGGCATATGCGCCAATTTGTTTTTTTATCTCGGGCAGGGTGAGATTAGTGTTTGTTGAATCGTCTGCAGCATGGATATCTTCTGGAAAAAAGGCGAGAGCCCACCCAAGTTGTTTCTCATAACTTTGGTGTACAATCTGTTCTCCCTTGATTGGATGCGGAGTGACAACTGCAATGCCAGCAAGTGAGAATAAGACGGCAGTTAAGGCAAAGCGCTCTTCTTCTATTTGATTATCGATAATGTAGGCAATATCGACTCCTTGTAGGTGTATTGCCTCTTCGAGCCCGGAGAGTACATAACTAAAATACATACGGGTATAATCATCAAAAATTGACATCCGTGAAGCAAACCAGTATATGTTATCGGCGAGAAGCACAGCTAAATAACGGAGTTGTGTCTCGTCGGGTTTTTTCTTTTCAAAATAGGCGGTAGTGTAGGTATCGAGAAGTTTCGGAATTACTGACAGATCCTTCTTTTAGCGCATAAGGGAAACATAGGTGTCGATCTGAAGGATAAGATCGGAAATATTGTGGACAGATAATTTAGTTGAATTGGTGGCTTCTTCCATGATTAGTAACCCCTATTGTATCAGGTAAGTAGGAGGTTGTAAACGAAAGGGGGCTACAGATTGCGGATATTCTGGTAAAATAAGAGTCGAAGAAACGAAGAGAAATGTGCCAGCTGCCGGACGAAGTCCCGCTCAGCGGAATTTGCAGAACAAATATTGATTTTTATTGAGTCAGGTTCGGTTTCATGTTATGTGCTTGCACGACCGAAGGAAGTATTGGAGAGGTGCCGGAGTGGTTGAACGGGCTAGTCTCGAAAACTAGTAAGGAGGCAACTCTTTCGGGGGTTCAAATCCCCCCCTCTCCGCCACGCAATAAATTTGCTTTGCAAATTTAAGCGTGACTGGGACGCTGAACATAATATGCTTCGCATAAACGTTCTAGCGTCTCTGCTGCTGCTTGGTCGCTGATCGCAATATGCTGCGTATGAGCATTCTTGCACTTCGCCTTCACTTTGATGGTACTGGCCTCCTTAGCTCTGATGAGTAACACTGTATATATTGGGTTTAAGCGATATCCGTATCTGAAAAGAGGTCTCTGTATTGATGGAAGGTTTTCTGCAGCGACTTTCTCACTATTTCGCCCAATGTACGTTCTGGTTTTGGAGCAAATGAAGTATGAGTACCGCCCGGTATACCGAAAATTGCAGGCGCTTTATCCGGTTCCTGGGGAGAAGAGAGTAGGTCAGCTAGTTTAATTGGATTATTAAACACATCATACTCAGGAGCTGCGATACTCACGTCGGCACCCGCTTTCATCAAAAGCTCATACACCTGTCGTTGTTTTCCAAAAAACACATTTTTAAACACATCGCCAGCACCCAGAAGGCCTTGACCGATTAGTTTCGCCATTTGGAAGCGGGTAACCTCAGCTTTCTGGATTGAAGATTCTTCAAAGTGTTGGCCTTTATATATTTGGCCAGAATACTTATTGAGTAGGGTTGCACGTTGAGCGAGTCGTGCTTTTATTACATCCGAATTTTTATTGGCTATCCCCTGAGCCAGAGCAGTATCAATCAGCTCAACAGCGACTTTATCGGACTCTGACAAAATACGATAATAGTCACGCTGATCTTTAGGAATTTCAGTCCACTCAATCTGATTATTAGTGTCGTTCGTTGTTGCTGATAGTTCGGGATAAGCAAGGCGTAGCGCCTGCACAAAGTCCTGGTGGGTAATTCCCTGCGGCGGAAAAGCGATAGCCACATCGATGCCTAGATACGGACTTTTTTCGTTCGTTGTTTTGACAAGATCCTTCATAGCTCCGATGGTATCGAGCGCTCCCCTAGCTCCTTTGAAGATTCCGGCAGGACTAAGGAGCATTATGTGTAGTTTGGAGAAATCGGTATTTTTTATAAAATCAGGATTAGAGGAAGCAATCCACTGGAGGGCGCCTACAAATTCCGCGCTTCCCATAGAGTATAGTATTACGGTAGTGTCTCGACCCTCCGAGAGTGATTTCATCAAGTGAGCGCCCATTTCCTTAAACCTGTTAGGATTTGGCCGGTCAACCGACACAGCACTATTATAGATCTTTACATTTTCACTAGTAATTGCCGTCCCTTGACCCGGATTAGCTTTTTCATATTCATCACGCAGTACATTTTCAACTGCCGTTCCCATCGATCTAATTCCTTGGTCGGTACCGGAGAATCCACAGTAAAAAGCCACGGTTGGAGGAAGTTTTTCTTCGGCTTTTATTTCTGATTTTTCAGCTGAAGTTTGCTGTTGTGATGTATCGGATTGATCTCCGCTTAATTTTTCTAATAAGTTTCGTGCTTTAGATGTTGGTATCTGATCAGGAATGTGAGTGCGGATTCGACTCAAAATTTTATTAAATGGTGATTCTGGCTTAGGAGCTGACTGTGCAGGATTTTTGAGTGCATCGAAAGAGGGAACGATGGGATTTATTTCAGCCATAAAAAAAGTATAGCAAAAACCTCCGACGGTTAAGGTATATTTGCGTAGGACAAGCTCAATGGAATTAATAAACGCTGTCGGGACGCTGAATGCTATTGCTTATTCGCCTTTATCATGAAAGCCATGAAGTACTTTTGAAAGTATTCCTCTGTGAAGTTGTATTTATTTCGGCCATTAAAAAATCCAACAGAAATTCGCGCAAGCGTGTAATTTCTGACAGACCTGATCAATTTTTCGGATCCTCTATCGTGCAGTCGATAAGTTCCAGACTTCGATAAAGTGCGTTTATACTTAGCCATTTATTTATTCTTTTCCAGCTATAAGTACTTCCCACTTCGGTACCAATGTTAGACATCTGTTGGCAAAGTAATTACGTATGTCATTTATCATTGAGTCAAACTCAACAAGATTATCACCTTGTATTTGAGGATATAGATTTATTCCCGAAAGATTTTTTCCTCATCTGTATGCAAGTCAGAAACAACGACCAATTCTTTGTTCGACACCAATAACAGCCTTTACTAAACCGCCCACTTTTTGTGACATTTCCTCCAACTTTGTATTTATAATGTTTTTGTTGGATTCATGACTGCGGAGCCTGTGGCTACGGGTGTTTCTGTTGTTGGTGTAGGGATAGGAGTGTTTGTTGGTGAGCTCGTTGGAGTAGTAGTTGCGGCGCCACTCCCTTTATAGATAAAATTTCTCGATAGTGTTTTTACTTCACTTGAAACGGTACTTTTCACACGAAGCTGGAAATTGATATTCCCGTTTGCAACATTATATAAACACGGAGCATTGCTATTATATTCTGACCAAGTGCCGTC
>JAAXWV010000076.1 GCA_013334845.1 Candidatus Roizmanbacteria bacterium
GCCCTTATCTGGGATAAAGATTCTCAGGGAACTGAGTACACCATCACCGACGAGATTCCTGCTGATATTAAAGATAAAGTTGTTGAAGCTCGAGCTAAGCTCGTTGAACAAATATCCGAACAAGATGATATTCTTCTTGATAAATATCTCTGTGGAGAAGAGATCTCAGTTGATGAACTGAAAAAAGCGCTCCGAAAAGCGGTTATTGCATACAAACTTATCCCTGTATATGCTGGCACTTCTCTGCGCAACAAGGGTGTTCAACCGGTACTCGACGCTATCGTCGATTATCTCCCCTCACCGCTTGATCTTAAAGAAATCAAAGGTCTTGATCCTGTTTCAGGCGAAGAAGTACGTCGACAACTTACTCCTGATGAGAAGTTCTCAGCACTTGCGTTCAAGATTCAACTTGATCCTCATGTCGGAAAAATTACTTACACCCGTATTTATTCTGGTGTTCTGGAATCAGGTTCTTATGTATATAACGTTGCTAAGGGTAAGCAGGAACGCGTTTCCCGTCTTCTCCTTATGCACGCCAACCAGCGCGAAGAAATTGACAAAGCCTATGCTGGTGAGATCGTTGCACTCGTAGGACCTAAGGAGGCCAAGACCGGCGATACACTCGCTGATCCCGCAGCCCCGCTTATACTTGAACAGATTGTATTCCCTGAACCAGTTATCTCGCTCGCGATTGAGCCGAAAACAAAAGCTGATCAGGAAAAGCTTGCCTTTGCACTTCAAAGACTTGCTGAAGAAGACCCGACATTTAAGGTTAAGGTAGATCATGAAACCAATCAGACCATCATGTCCGGTATGGGAGAGCTTCATCTCGAGATTCTCGTCGACCGTATGAAACGGGAGATGGGTATGGACGTAAACGTCGGTAAGCCACAAGTAGCCTACAAAGAGACTATTTCCAAAGCAGTCAATGCTGAGGGTAAATACATCAAGCAGACCGGAGGTCACGGACAATACGGACACTGTCTTATCAAGATGGAACCGTTGGGTCGTGGTGAAGGAATTGTATTTGAAAACAAGATTAAAGGAGGCTCGATTCCTGGTGAGTTTATTGGATCAATCCAAAAGGGTGTCATGGAAGCTTGTGAAAAAGGTGTACTCCTTGGCTTCCCTGTCGTCGACATGAAGATTGTACTCTATGACGGATCATATCACGAAGTTGACTCATCTGATATCGCCTTTAAGATTGCCGGATCTATGGCTGTTCAGGACGGCGCAAAGAAAGCCGATATGGTTCTCCTTGAACCAATCATGAAGCTGGAAGTTACCGTACCGGATGAGTTCATGGGTACCGCCATCGGCGATATCTCCAGTAAAAGAGGTAAGGTTCTCGGTACTGAAAAACGAGGTCGTGCAACTGTCATTAAGGCCTACGCACCGCTTGCTGAGCTTTCTGGATTTGCTACCGTTTTGCGCTCACTCACTGAGGGACGGGGCATCTTCTATATGGAACCTTCTCATTATGAGGAAGTTCCCCAGAACCTTGTAAAAGCAATGATAGAAAAGTAAGATGTATGTATGAAAACTCTTATCTTTTCCGATAGCCATCTCGGTACAAAATTTGACGAGGAAAAGTTTCAAGCCCTGAAACAAGTGATTGAACAAGCAGATCGCGTGATTCTGAACGGTGATTTTTGGGATGGATACTTACTCCACGATTTTACCGATTTCATCGAATCAACCTGGAAAACTGCTTTGTTTCCCCTACTTAAACAACGGGAAACAATCTATATATACGGCAACCACGATAAGAAGAAATACTCCGACGAACGGGTGAATCTGTTTTCCACCTCACAAACAAAACAATATCGCTTCACTGAAAACGGTAAGACGTTTATTGTCGAGCATGGCGATCGTATTGCCCCGCTTATTGATATTTTTATCCCCTACCAGGTCAGTATACCTTTTACTATCCTGCACGACTGGGCAGAGAGTTTTATCATTTCCCTCATGGGAGAAAAGTATTACAAATATCTCCACAGTGTAGTAAATAACCGTATCAAAAAATACGCCAAAAAACACCTGAAACCGGACGAAATCCTCATAACCGGCCATACCCACCTTGCAGAACTTAACGTGGCTCAACAGTACGCAAATTCGGGGGTTAACAAACATCATCTCGCTCAGCATTTGTGGATCGAGAATGGGAAGATAAAGTTAGAGACAGGAAGATATTAAGCATGCACCCGGATGATATTTGACTTTTTAGAACTCTTCTCTCGTACAACGGTAGTAATTTGAGAGTTGGGGATATAAATAAGATTACCTGCTTTATCTTCCAGAATCGTCAGCCTGAGGGTTATTTTATACACTTTTCCTTCGCTTGTTCCGATTTTTACCCGATCTCCAACACTGAACTGATCTTCAAAAATAATAAAAAAGCCTGCAATCAAATCCTTGACTAATGTCTGTGAGCCGAACGAAACAGCCAAACCCAATATGCCTGCTCCAGTAAGAATCGGACTAATATTTATCCCCCACTGGGACAGACAAACAAGCCCCACTATTAAAAACAGCACTACGTCTACGATGTTTTTAAGTATTCCGCGAATGGTGCGTGTTCGAGCCAGGAGCGATTCATGAGTGATTCGAGTTTTTACATTGAGAAATATAAAATCAATTGTTCGTTTAATTGAATAGGAAAGGAAAAGTGTAAAAATGAGAGCAAAGAGAGTAAAAACCGTATTATCAATATAATGATTGCTGCTAAGAAAATTCATATGCATATTATATCATGTAGATTGATAATACAGGCTCAGAGGGCAGTTGTTATGATCATGGGAACGAGCAGGGCAGTAAGCTCGACCATATTCAATAAGGAGCAAACTAAACTCAATCCACTTATGTTTCGGAACAATTTTCTGTAATTCTTCCTCTATTTTTTCTGGTGTCTTCGCTGTGGTAAGACCTAATTGTCGAGACAACCGCATCACATGAGTGTCCACCGCGATGCCGGAAGGAATTCCAAAAGCAACACCAAGCACGACATTGGCTGTCTTTTTCCCTACTCCCGACAGACTCACAAGCTCTTCCACCGTTCGGGGTACTACTCCGTGATACTGATCACTGATTTTTCGGGCACTTTCTACCAGGTAACGGGCTTTTGTCTGATGAAATCCAATCGCATGGATATTAGATGATATTTCATTAACATCCGCGTGAGCAAAAGCTGAAACGGTTGGATATTTACGAAACAACCCGGGTGTGACTTTATTCACCATTTTGTCGGTGGTTTGAGCGGATAAAATGACCGCAACGAGGAGCTCCCAGGGAGTGGAGTAGTGGAGGGCGGTCGTCACCTGAGGGAACAATCCTCGAAGGATATGAATAATCTCTTTTACTTTCTCTGTTTGAGCCATAGGGGATTCAAAAATGAGTAAAGTATATACCGCATAAAATTTTTAATTTTAAATTTTTAATTTGAAATCAAATCCAATTTATAAATCAGAAATTAAAATCCTGTTGTCGTCATCCTCGCGCACCTGCCTGCAACGCCAAGTATGGCTAGCATGGCGGGCACGGCGCGGGGATCCAGTGGAATAATACTCCTTCTTCTTTTCAAATTTTCATATTTCCACATTCCCCTCATTTTCCCTCACTATCCCCTCTCCTATCATTTGATCCAAAATCCGGGCGACACGTTCACTTTGCCCATTATACGATAAAAGGATTGATTCCCGCGAACGGGTCGACGACAATAACGCACGAAGAATTTCTCCTCGAATCTGCCTGTCTGATCCCTCAAATCGGGATTGTACAGCATAATGCCGGCTTCTCTTGTTAGGATTCTCTACCACCTTCGCCAGATAGGTGCCATAATCCATAAGCGCATAGTACCATTCCCGGGGATTTTCCTTATCGAGTGCCGCCTCAACTAGCGGCATAAGCTGTTCATCAGCAATCTCCTGCTCGTCTTTAAAAAAATGGTGAATAAACACCCGCCGAATGTTGGTTTCGATAAACACAGTTGATTGATTGAACGCAAAAGCGCAGATAGAGCAAGCGGTCGCTCGTCCAATGCCGGGAAAGGAATCAACAATCTCCGGTGAAGCGGGGAGCACACCTTGAAACTGGCTTGTGACAATCTCTGCGATTTGTTTAAGATATTTCCCTCGTCGATTGTACCCCATCCCCTGCCATTCCTGTAGTACATCTTTCAACGAAGCTTGCGCCAGAGCAGAGAAGTCAGGAAACCGCATGAGAAATGCAGGGTACTTTTCCAACACCCGCTTTACCTGCGTCTGTTGAAGCATAATCTCAGAGACTACAATCGCATAAGGATCAGTCGTTTCGCGCCATGGCAGACGCCTCTTGTTGACTTGATAGTACTCCCCGACCGTCTTTTTAAATTCAGCTATTTTTACTGTTGATATGTTCATAGAGTTCTTCTCGTCTCTCAATCTCTTGAATTTTCAGGGGAATTAAAGCGAAATCCTGAATCGAGATAGCGGCGTCGGGTTGCACATTAATCTGTTCCTGGGGTGTAATGGGGTTATCGACAAAAATAGCATGAATCCCCATCCGTTTTGCTCCGTATATATCGTCATAAAGATCATTTCCGATCATAATACACTCTTCAGGCTCAAGTTGCACAATTTCCAATGCCTTTCGATAAAAAAATGTGCTCGGTTTTTTGAAACCGATTTCAGAAGAGAAGACCAGATGTTGAAAATACTGCTCTATCCCCAACTCTTGTAATTCTATCCGGGTATAGGAAGCCTGAGCAATACTAGCACTGGCAATAATATATTTTTGAGACAGCTCATTTAATACCTCTTTTACCTGAGGATATAGTTTGAATTGGTGCTGATTGATCCGACGGAATTTCCAGATAAGCTCGGAGAGTTCGGTATCGCTTATCTCGACGCCGTAAGAAGACTGAAACATGGATCTAAGACTCTTTTGCCAGTCATGATGATATATCTTCGGATCCTTGTCTTGATAGTACTTGTCAATCTCCTGCCAGTAATTAATCTCGCACCGGCCGGCATTGTATTCATCTATCCCTTTTGAGGCGAGAAATTTTGAGAATACCTCCCAGGCTTCGGAGCCCCGTTCGTGCTTCAGCTCTACATCGATAAGCGTTTGATAGATGTCGAAAAATATACCTTTAATCATCACTCAACTCGTTTAACTACCATTAATTAAGGAAGGATGTCTAAATTCATTATACCATCTGCCTCTCCACATCTCTCCATCCGATATCAGTCCGGTAATGGAGATTGTTTCCTTCTATGGTAATTTTTGACATCACTTTATAGGCATTTTTTCGCGCTTCAACGACATTTGCTCCCTCACCAATCACGTAAAATATCCTGCCGCCATTCGCTACGTACCCCTGTTCATTCTTCTTAATTCCCGCACCATAGACCTTTGCACCAGCCTGAATTGCCTCTTCCAATCCTACAATTCGTTTCCCCTTAACGGCAGAGTAGTCTCCTGGATATCCTTTACTCGTCCCCGCGACGGCAACCCTCGCTTTCCCGTCTAAACCCAGATCCAGTCCGGTAATGTCTCCCCTGGCTACTCCGGCGCTCAGAGTAAAATAATCGCTCGTAACGCCCGGTAGCAACACTTCCGCTTCCGGGTCACCCCAGCGAGCATTGTATTCTATGACATACGGCACATCATGACCATTTTCCTGGACTATCATTCCACCCAGATACAAAATTCCTGTATATGGTCTGCCTTCTGTCTGTAATCCGGCGAATGTTTTGTCAAGAATCTCTGTCTTTATTTTGTCTGTCAGTAGGGGAGTGAGGATCAGTGGGGGAGTGCTACATCCCATGCCGCCGGTGTTTGGCCCTTTATCACCATCCCCTACCCTTTTATGATCTTGAGCAGCTCCGATAATCTGGTAATGTGTGCCGTCGCTTACCGCATACATGGAAAACTCTTCCCCAACGAGGCACTGCTCCAGCAGGAATACATCGCCCGACTTTCCAAATCGCTTAATCTCTTCACAGGCTGCAATTGCTTCTTCCCTGCTCTGAGCGATAATGACTCCCTTGCCCTCAGCAAGCCCGCTTGCCTTAATCACCCATGACTGCTCCGCCTGTTCTTGAATAAACTCAATCGCTTTCCCTGTTTCCTGAAAGACATAAAAAGCCGGGTGTGGAATACTGTATTTTTTCATGAACTCCCGTGCATACGCCTTATCCCATTCAAGCTGCCCTGCGAGCCGGGTCGGTCCCACGACCGGTATCCCCTCTTCCCGTAGTTTATCAACCAAACCTGCCTCAACTGCGTTATCCTGTGCAACATCGACAAGTGCTACCGACTCACGTTTACTGATTGCCACAATCTCATCGACACTAGTTGTTTTCAGTTCCGGGTGAATCACCACTTCTTTCCCGGCGGCATTAAGAGCCATAAGATCGTTCCCGGGAATGGCGATAATTTTATAAACGTATGGACTGCGAGCATATGCGTCAACAAGTGCACTGCCCCGCCCTCCCCCATCAACTACTATGACTGTGTTTTTCATATAAATTTTTCAACGTCATCCTCGCGAAGGCGGGGATCCATGGATTTTATTAACTGATAAAGTTCCTC
>JAAXWV010000344.1 GCA_013334845.1 Candidatus Roizmanbacteria bacterium
CAATACCTGAAATACGTGCCAATGGAAATACCCCCCTTTAATAACTCATCCCTGACGTTGAGAATGCTTAGGGATGTCGCAGATAACACGCACAACACCCTTACGTTTAACTATTTTGCACTTGTCACAAATCTTTTTTACAGACGCACGTACTTTCATAAAACTCCCCTTGCGCAGACTAGTTTAACATATCCGCGTTAGTATCTCAGGTCCATCCTCAGTAATGGCAACGGTGTGTTCAAAATGAGCTGACAAACCGCCATCACAAGTTACAACAGTCCAATTATCATCTAAAACCTTTACATCATGAGCTTTTTCATTAATCATTGGCTGAATCGCGAAGACCATTCCAGGCTTAAGCTTAATACCTTTGCCCGGAAATCCATAATTCGGGATCTGGGGATCTTCATGAAGATCTCTTCCTATTCCATGACCGACGAAATCTCTAACAACAGAGTATCCTCTACTTTCAACATAAATCTGGACAGCAGAGGAAATATCACCCAACCTGTTACCTGGCACTGCCATTTCAATAGCAGAGTACAAAGACCCCTCTGTAACTGAAATCAGATTTCTAGCAGCGTCAGAAACATCACCAACAGGCACCGTTATAGCAGCATCCCCGTAAAAGCCATCATATACAACTCCAAAATCCAGACTGAGTATATCACCCGATTTCAGAAGGTCTCTATTTGGCATACCGTGTACGACCTGATTGTTAGGCGAACAACATAAAGAACTTGGATACTTGTGATAACCAAGAAAAGCACATTTAGCATTATGCTTAAGGGTTTCAGCTGATGCAAACTTATCAAGATCAAATGTTGTAGCACCCGGACAAACTAAGAGGCGAACACCTTCAAGAACCTCAGCCACGATTCTAGACGCTGCTCTCATTCTATCGATCTCACGTCGAGATTTAAGGACGATCACCAACACCACCAACATCTATAATAGAACAGATCTGAGACTGTATATCACTAATAGATCCACTGCCTGATATACTGTGCAGAACACCTAAATCTTTAAAATAAGCTTTAAGGGCTGAAGTTTGCTGTTCATATACCATAAGTCTGTTGACTACTGTTAACTCTGAATCATCATCGCGCTGAACAAGGGAAGTATTACAGGAATCACAGACGCCTTCTCGTTTGGGTTTATTATACAAAATATGAAAACCTTTACCACAAGCCGGACACGTCCTCCTACCTGACAATCGATTAATCAGCTCTTTATTTTCAACGTCCAAAGAGATAACGTAATCAATCTTCTTACCAATTCCAGCTAATAAAGCGTTAAGTGCATCTGCCTGAGCAATTGTTCTTGGAAAACCATCCAAGATGAATCCCAAGGTACAATCTGCTAGCGATATACGCTCCTTGACCAAGCCAAGTACAACATCATCAGAAACAAGGCCGCCAGCCTCCATTATTGACTTAGCTATGATGCCCAGTGGCGTCTCAGCCTTTACCGCGGATCTCAACATATCGCCAGTTGATATTTGCGGGATACCAAACCGCTCAACAATGAACTGAGCCTGAGTCCCTTTTCCAGACCCGGGAGGCCCAAAGAGAACAACATTCACAACTAGCGTCTCCCCTTGATACGCACACCTTTAAGAAAACCCTCATAGTTTCGGGTAATAAGGTGAGACTCAATCTGAGAGACAGTATCCATGCCTACGCCCACAGCAATCAAAAGTGCGGTACCCCCAAAATAAAATGGAAGATTGAACTTGCCAATTAATATAGATGGCAATACACATACTATTGAAATATAAACTGCACCTGCAAAAGTTAGTCGCGTAAGTACAGTGTCAATAAAATCTGATGTTTCTTTACCGGGGCGTATCCCTGGTATATAACCACCCTGCTTTTTAATGTTTTCGGCAACATCAATGGGGTTAAAAGTTACAGCCGTGTAGAAATAGCAGAAAAAGACTATAAAAGCAACGAATAAAACATTGTACGCCCAGTGCCCTGGAGTCAAATTTTTGGCAACCT
>JAAXWV010000345.1 GCA_013334845.1 Candidatus Roizmanbacteria bacterium
ACAAGTAATCCTGTAAATGAAACTATTCAAAATTACACCTCAAGACTAATTCTTGTATGAGAAAAGTGTTAAGCGCGAGTTAAGTTGGAGCCTTATTTGATTGTTTTTCTTAACTGTTTTGAATCAGCCTAAACTATTGCCTTCAGTTCTTTTTTCATCGGACATACATATCGCTATTGTTGTAAGGCACGATAATATTAAAACATTTTTTAGTACCTCTTTTTTCGACCAACTATAGCTTTCAGACAGATAAAACCATAGCAATACAGGAAGACTAATATCTTTCTCTGTGAGTGTGTTGATATGTGTTTTCGAGGTGATCCCGCCGATCTTCCATGTCATCAAGGTCGTTCAGTATATTCCCCGCTTTTGACAAGTTCCAGCACATTTTAAGACTTTCTTCAAATGTCATTTTTTTGCCGTTACCTGTATGAGATTCACTTTGATCCCACTTATTATGACTCTTGCAGTGCGGCTCATAGACCGGGAGGATTTCCCCATCAAACTCTTTCTCCATCACACGGCGATGAGCATAAACCAACTCACTCGCTCCCGAATCCCGAAATTGTTTGTAGCTGTTAGTAGTCCGCGCCTTGAATTCCTTGACTGATGAGGAATCATTATTATCAAGTTGGCTACGTCTTGATGAATATCTATCATTCCCTTTAGAATTAACATTCTCATCACGACCTCCAGAACCACCAGAATATCTTTTTGGCATATCAAAATGTTTTAGGGGTTATTGACAACAAAGAGCTTTAATAAAACAATGAAAAAGTGTAATGTGAAAAACGCTGTGTGTGCTTTGGGTGTGATGAAACGAAGTCTTGAGGGTGAACTGATCAAATATGCAAGTTGCCTAACAAAAATGCAAATTTTTCTTACACTCATCGGTTATCTTGCATACATTCATTGATTTACCACTTGGTTTTTCTAAGTGATTATCGTTTTTTCATTCGCTATTTTTTAGTACGATTGTATGTATGATTTTCTTTATAAATAAATTGGAAGTTCACTCTCAGTTAGCACAACGATGGAAAAACACAAAGTTCTCTCCAAATCTAGCAAGAACGACGTTGCCCTAGAAGGCAGTCTGTGGTTTCAGAAGTCGGAAAACATGTTTCTAGGTGAGGATCGCATTGCCCTGCTTGAGAAAATTGACGCGCTCGGTTCCATTAACCAGGCCGCCAAGGAAGTCGGTATCAGCTATAAAACTGCCTGGTATCTGGTTAATATGATGAATAACCTCGCCGATAAACCTCTTGTCGAACGTGTTACAGGCGGGAAAGGCGGTGGCGGTACATCTCTTACAGCCGAAGGCAAACGGGCAATTGCCCAGTTCCGCATCATTGATGAAGAACACCGCAAGTTTCTCCACAACCTTCAACTCAGGCTCGGTCAGCCTGATACACTTTATCAATTCTTAAGAAGAATCTCTATGAAAATCAGTGCTCGCAATGTCTTTAACGGAACCATCACCGCCATCACCAAAGGCGCGGTGAATGCTGAGGTGGCACTCACGCTGAACGGTGGAACAAAAATCACTTCCATCGTCACAAACGGAGCCATTGACAATCTGGGACTCAAAGAAGGCATGAATGCCTATGCCATCATCAAAGCCAGCTCTGTTTTCATCGGCACCGAGTTGGATGATGCGAAGATCAGCGCACGCAATATCATGTACGGCACAATTATAAAAATCATTGATGGGCCTGTAAGCACGGAAGTGGATATAGAAATCGGCGGCGGAAATGTGGTTTCTGCTGTCATCACCCACGGTAGTGCAACAAAGCTGGGTCTCAAAGAAGGCTCAAAAGCTTGTGCCATCTTTAAAGCTTCAAGCGTTATCCTTGGCACGAATTAAAAATTCACAAGCAAGCACATTTATTCAGGCAACAAAAACTATACTTGCCTAGTAACGAAGCTGTGAATTACCCACAGACTATAGAAATATTCTGTATTCGTCGATAGATTTGCATGACTCATCGAATCCCACATCC
>JAAXWV010000346.1 GCA_013334845.1 Candidatus Roizmanbacteria bacterium
TGAACTTGAATCCCATCTCTTTTAGAAAGCGTGAAGGACGCTTGGGATATCCATTGTATCTCCCAGACCAGCTTATACTTAACGTCTCTTCTGTCCGTGTAATTGCAACAAAGCAATTTCTTCGTTCTTCTTCCATCTCTTTGCTATCCGGCCCTTTTATAGTAGCTTGGTAGGAGGGAAACACTTCATCAGCCATTCCTATCAAAAACACATGCTTAAACTCCATACCCTTGGAACCGTGTACAGTTAAGCAGTAAACTGATCCGGGTAATTGTGTAGGTGCTTTTGATTTAAAATCCATTTCTTGTAGGTAAAGATGGAGAGTCAAATTTTCTGACAAATACTCTCTTGTAAGACTGGCATGAAGCTCCTTCCAAGTTGCAATTTCTTCTTTTTCCAATTCATCGTTTGTATGGTTTTTATTCCAAAAGAATTCTAACAGTGCAAGGAAATCGATACGGTTAACTAACACGTTATTAATCTGGAGCAATAATTCGGCATATTGTTTCTTTGGGTCTCTTGATGATGCCGTTTTTGTCCATGTCCGGAGGAAATCACCGCCGTCAAGAGCAGCTTCAGCTTCAACATCCTCGAACTCAATGAGAATTCCTGTAAAGTCATTCCATGCAACACAAACGCGTCGAAGCATTTCCCTATCGTGACGAGAGTTTGCAAGACGCAGTATGGAGAAAATCCATCGGACCGCAGGACTTTCAAACTCAGTTTTACGTTTGGAGACAAAAGGCTGCAGCCCTTTTTTTAATAGCGCATTAGCGGCTTTATCTAGTAATTTTGCGTTTCGTGCGATCACTGCGCATTCCTCAGGTCGCCACCCAGATGCTGAGATCACTTTCGGAATATTGACAGTTTCTTCATCTTCGTTACTAAAAACTTCAGCTTTCAGTGCAGGTGTTTCAGTAGCAACCTTCTTAGCAATAAGAGGCAGTTTTCCCTTTGATCGGGTTTGGTTAAATCCAATTAGATTGTTTGCAAGATTTATAATCAATGGAGGACAACGAAAATTTTCAGGCAATTGGATGATGTCCATTCCAAAATCAGAACGAAGCGCCTGAAGGCGTTCTGGACTTGCACCGTTCCACTGATAGATAATTTGGTCATCATCAGCAACTACGAATAGATTTGGATGTTTACCCACAGCAAGAAGGGCTAAAATATCATACTGTGCTTTATTTGTGTCTTGAAACTCATCAACACTAATATACTGCCATGCCAAACGGGTCAGACGTGCAACTCCGGCATTACCTGAAAGAAGTATTCGTGTAAAATGCAGCAATGCTCCGAAATCCATTCGGTTACTTGCTTGAAGTTCCTCGCAATAAGCATTGAATAGTGTTGGTATCCATGGAGGTGTTCTGGTCATACCTGGTGCGGAGGCCTCTCCATTGTATGATTCAGCGAAAAGCCGATCTAACAAGAACAAAATATTCTTATAATCGGTCGGCAATGCAGAAATATCACAAGTTAAGCTGCCTATGATTTTTTGAAGAACGTCAAGTCGATCATAATCATTGGTCAGCATAATAAAATCGGGTCGAATTCCTATATGACTACCATGCTGACGTAATATATCTCCTGCAAAAGAATGAAAGGTACAAAGATGAACACGATCTGCCCTACCACCCATTAATGTGTCGAGTCGCTGTCTCATTTCATCGGCAGCTTTCGTTGTGAATGTCAAAGCGAGCATACTATCGCTCTGATTTTCCTGCAAGATTCTTGCAGCTCGAAGAGTGAGTACATGGGTCTTACCGGAACCTGGACCTGCCAATACTAGTAGCGGCCCATCAGTCCATTCAACAGCAGCGCGTTGATTTGAATTAAGTGAATCAAGATTCAGTTTCATACTGATTTTGCTAAGTTGGCAGTTATAACAATTGCTTTTTTTAATAATTTTGGTATCTGACGTCCATTTCTCATCTCATGCAAAACATTCTGGATGGCAAGAATTTTGTGATCTTTCACTGCTTTGGT
>JAAXWV010000347.1 GCA_013334845.1 Candidatus Roizmanbacteria bacterium
CCGGTCGATCAAAAGGAACCGTCCAGATAAAGAGGCCGAGTAAAAAAATTGTCCATAACAGGGGGCGGGTGTGAATTGAAGGTTTACGCATGATTCATCTCCTTAATGGTTAAGAAAAGTCAATTTTTCATGTGTCTCTAAACGGCAGAACATAATTGATAAGGACGAGAATTAATAGAGAAATATAAACAGGGCGAAGGGTTTTTAGATTTTCTCTTAACCGCACGGGAAGCCCTTAAGGATCTCCCGTAGCGCCAATGCCGTGGGTGACAAACAGAGCTGGAGTCAGGTGAATATGGCTGCACGGATATGGAATCTGGCCTGAAAATATTGGATTTTTAACGCTATTCACATTTCCAGAACTGACCCTTTGCCTGTTTGCAAAGACGGGGGGAACCTTGCGGAAATTCGGCGTCCGCTGTCATAAATGAAGTAATTACAAGTAGAAGCCTTCCCAGATGTCTCCCAAACTCGCGGAATCCCTGGAATCCCTTTTTATGGTTTGCTCATTCCTTGTAGACGTTGAGAATCATCTCAACTTCCCGTTTGAGAGTTGGAAGATCATCTTGCGCTGTTAGCCATACTTCTTCCATATCCACGCCAAAATAGTGATGAGTCAATTTGTCTCGCATACCAGCAATATCGCGCCAGGGAGTGTGTGAGTAATTGTCTCGTGTTTCCTTTGACAATTGTTTTGTCGCTTCACCGATAATCTCGATTTGTCGAATTACACCGTCCTGGATCAAATATCGTTTATGAAAATCCGCTTCTGTAACTCCTTGCAAGTATTCTTCTATTCGATTTATTGCATCCATGGTGTCGGAGATAGGCGATATCGCTACGCGGCATAGATTGTCTCCAAATCGTGAATTATATTGTCACGAATGTAGGGGCTCAAGGCACCTTCTGTTATTAAATCGACTTTTCTCCCTAAGGCCATTGCGAGTTGTCGCTCTAATTTCACTACACTCAATAAACTTTTCCGTTTCCCAAATTTGACGAGTAAATCAATATCGCTTTTCTCCGTTGCTTCTCCTCTCGCAATAGAACCGAAAAGGCTCACTGATGTAACATCGTTTTCACGACATATTCTAATAAGGCTATGTATATCAAAGGGGTAAGTAGCCATTTAATCTCCTCGCTTATTTTACTTAAAAATCGCCTGCTACCAATTGAGCTTCAACCTCCATCGAGGCAAAAACAATCTCCTGTGGTCTGCAGTGTTCCCTGTCTACACCTCACAACTCTTGTTCACCAATCTTCCGGCTTCGCAAGTCGCGCAAGACTCGGTACGCGCTATTGGTTAGACTTTGCCCGATGGGGACTTCCTGTCCAGGAACTTAAGCAGTGCACCCTATAAGAAGCAGCAAATTGCTGCTTGGCGCACTCACGGTAAAATCACCAGCTTAACTGGTGTATTTTATTGTTGGAAATAGGTAACGTGTCACTCTATTTTCAAAAATATGTAAAGTGCCCTACTTATATTTTAGTTATAATACTGAACGCTTAATGAAAAAGTAGGGTTAATCTCTAGTTTAATATATATCCACCGGTCATCCGTTCACCTGTGTATTTGCTGCTCGTTGTAAACATTTTTGTTGAACGTGTTTCAACTTGTATATCTAAGTGTACTTCAGAATCATTTCCTGAAGAGGTAAGAAGCCTATCAGTTCTTACACTTATGCTTGTAATAAGGTTATCATCCTCCAACAAACAATAAAATGGTTCTTCGTCAGGAGCCACAGCTGCTTCTTTTGGTAACTCACCTATATTTTTTGGAACACGCAAAGCATCAAAAAGTGTTTTAAGACGATTATCAATATCTCCACCTTGTGTTATTAGCAATCCAGGAGGTTCTGGCCTGAGCATTACAATATTAAGCTCGCAAATCAAGTGCAAATCTTGACTGATAAGTGGAACAAACCTGAAATTTCCGATATTTCGATTCAAATTTACAGTCGTTTTTGGATTAGAACCATCATACC
>JAAXWV010000348.1 GCA_013334845.1 Candidatus Roizmanbacteria bacterium
GAGAGGAGAGAATTTTTATTCTCCCAACATTGTTTTCTGTCTGGAGCATGAAGTACCGAACGCCGATGAAGCCTCCAAACAGCAGAAAGATGACTGCTAATAAAATAAGTTTGTTTTTCATTTATCTTTCCAGATAAATTTGTTGTAGAACAAATATGAATACGGAATAACGACAAAAGCAATGATTACAATCTTATAAATATACCAGTACTGCTGTCCAAAGAAAGCATCAAGCAGCCCTACACCGATAGTTTGAATAAGTACCGAGCCAGAAGATACTAGGTTAAATTTTAGAAAACCAAACAAGAAAGCAGTGACACTATTATCAACTCTTTTATGGGCAAAACTCCAGAAGTTATTAAACAAGAAATTAGCCACAATGGCTGATTCTGTACTGATGAAAGTAGCGAGCCATACCTTCATGTGGACTTTTTGAATGAGCACATATGAAATAGAAAAATCAATAATAAAGCCAATACCGCCTACAAAAACAAATTTGATAAATGAAGAGTGGGTAAACATGTACCAGAGGGTCTGTGACATGTATTCTTTTGCATTGATTTTGGACACGCCTTGTACGCGGTCTTTAAAATTGATAGGGAGCTCCGTAATTATTGCATGTTGTGCCATCGCTTTGTCAAGCAATGCAACCTGAAACACATAGCCGGAATATTTATTCACATGCTCAAGTGAGGAGTTGACTATCCAAATTTTTATCGCCCTATATCCTGAAGTCCAATCGGTAACTCTCACTTTCATAAAACCCAATCGTAGAACGAGATTGCCGACTACCGAATAGAATTTTCGCAAAAATGCCCAATTGGAAGGAATGGAGCCTCCTTTTATATATCGGGAGCCGATTACGAAATCTGCCCCTTCTTCAATTTTTTTCAAAAAGGCGGGAATATCTTTCGGATCATGAGAAAGATCGGCATCCATCTCAAAGACAACATACGCTTTCAGTTCTTGAGAGGCATATTTAAATCCGTTGATATATGCTTTGCCCAGTCCTTCTTTTTCCGTCTCCAGCAGGTGAAGATTCTTATGTTTTTTCTGGAGATCTTTCACAATTGCTGATGTGTGATCTTTTGATTTACTATCTACAATTAAAATATGGAGATCCCAGTTGGTGAGTGATTTAGATACATCGATAATCTGGGAGACTACTGCCTCTACATTACCTTCTTCGTTGTAAGTGGGGATAATGATTACTGCTTTTTTCATAAGAATCGCTCTTTAAAGTATACTATAGCTTTCTCCAATCCGTCACGCAAACTCACCTTCGGTTCCCAGTCGAGAAGCTCTTTCGCCTTTGAGATATCTGGCTTTCTCCTGCAAGGATCGTCTGCATCGATCGGCTGATGAATGATCTCAGAAGGAGTTCCTGTCATTTCTTTAATGAGGCCTGCAAGTTCGTTGATTGTTCGCTCGTCAGGGTTGCCGACATTAATTACTTCGCCGGCAAGGTTGGGAGTCGCGGCAAGTTTATATAACCCGTTTACCATGTCAGACACGTAACAGAAGGAACGCGTCTGTTCTCCTTCACCATAGATGGTAATGGGCTGTTTGGTGAGTGACTGCATGATAAAGTTGGAGACAACCCGGCCGTCATTTTTTTCCATATTGGGGCCATATGTGTTAAAAATGCGGGCAAGTCGTACGTCGAGGTTGTAGGTGTGGAAATAGTTCATGATAAGTGTCTCGGCGAATCGTTTCCCTTCGTCGTAGCAAGAACGGGGCCCAAGGGTATTTACATTTCCCCAGTAGGTTTCCTTTTGTGGGTGAACTAATGGATCTCCGTACACTTCCGAAGTTGATGATTGTACGAATACTTTTGATCCGGAAACTTTCATGTAATCTAGGAGTCTCATCACTCCAATACTATTTGTCTTCATCGTCTCGAGTGGATGTTTTTTATATTGAATCGGAGAGGCAGGGGAAGCCATGTTGTAAATAATATCTACAGCAGGAAAATGG
>JAAXWV010000349.1 GCA_013334845.1 Candidatus Roizmanbacteria bacterium
AACGTCGCTGATAGTCCTGGGCGCCAATCAACGCGAAGGCCCATGCTCGCGGCGAGGAAAATGAAGATACGGGCGTAAGGGCGTACTCGAAAATCTCTGCAGCCATTTGACTAAAACCTTCGTTCCTGGAACGGCCGATGCAGGTTCCGAGAGCCGCTACTGCTCGGCCATGACTGTCTTCAGAAAAGTTATCCTCCTCCCATTTACGTTGAAATGTGAGAAAAGATCTAAATCGTGCGACTTTTTCATCCCAAGCATATCTCACGAAGCCAAGATAACGGGTTGCGAGGTCATTAAGTATCAAGGAATTTATTGTGCCGAGATTCTCAAGCAATACTGTGAGAATAAGCGCTCTTGAATTATCGTCCGTGCAATATCCTTCGGCGAAGTTGGGAACATTATGTTTTGCATGCTGAAATATTCCTATGGAATCGGTCATTCGCATCAGATGGTCAAGTTTGATTTCTGGTAAAATCAGTGGTTGTTCGTCAAGAGACCGCATCGGGATCTTCTTTCGCATGACCGCTGACCGTTTTTGACGAGCTTCTGCGAAAAGGTCACCGTATTGTTGCGCCACCTTGTTCCAGATCATTTCACGGCCTAGCAGATAAGCATTCTTGCGCATAGTATGACGTTCAACCTCACTTTGAATAAGTCTTGTGATCGCCTTGGTTATGGAGTCCGAATCTCCAAATGGTACAAGAATGCCCCTCCCGTCCGCAAGCAACTCTTGAGCATGCCAGTATGGCGTTGATATTACGGCATTGCCTGCGCCAAAAGAATAGGAGAGCGTTCCCGATGTAATTTGCGTTTCTTCAAGATATGGAGTAATGTAAATATCGGCAAGCGTAATAAGTTCCTTGAGCTCTTCTATGGAAACAAATTTATTATGAAATATGACGTGCCCTTTGATACCAAGTTCGTTCGCAAGGCGCTGCAGTGAAAGCCTGTATTTCTCGCCCTCATGCCTGAGAAGATTAGGGTGTGTAACCCCGGCGACCAAGTAAACGACATTGGGGTGGTTCTTTATGACCTTCGGGAGCGCCCGTAGTACGACTTCGATGCCTTTCTGCGGAGAAAGCAGGCCAAAAGTAAGAATGACTGTTTTACCTTCGACGCCGTATTTATCCTTATAGAAATTGGGATCGATGAAGGGCACATCGTGTATTCCGTGCGGTATCAGACGAACCTTGCCCGGAGATGTTTTAAATACGCCGTGAAGAATTTCAACGCCTTTCTGGGACATTACAACTACATAATCAGATATCGCAAGCAGTTCATCCATAACACGGCGCTGTTCTACATTTGGATTTTTAAGCACCGTATGAAGTGTTGTTATCACGGGCATTTTCAGGTTACGCAACAATGATAAAATATAACTGCCCGCTTTTCCGCCAAAAATACCATATTCGAATTGGAGACAGACAATATCAACATCATTGAGATTCAAAAAGTCAGCGGCTGCCTTGTAGGTGTCGAGCTCCTGTTCCTTTATCTCTAAACGAACGCGTTCGGGATATTGATAACCTTCTTCAATGTCGGTTATAGGAATTGCATAACATTGAACGCTAGGATTACTCGATGCGAAAGACTCGCATAGATCTGTCGTAAATGTAGCAATTCCGCATCGACGAGGAAGGTAATTGCCGACGAATGCGACTTTCTTGATATTTTTCATAATAATCCCATTAAGATATCAATATTCCTTTAAAATCACCAGCCAAGCGACGCTTCGAAATCCCAGAATCGGGAGATAGCTGGCAAAATGGGCGCGTAATTTGTATTAAAAATAATTTCCGATTTAGGGATACAGGCACCCTAATTTTGTGCAACTTTGGATTGAGTGGGGCGTGTATTCGGGTGATTGCTCCCCCTCCTAAAGGATTGTTCATTATCATTCGTGACCCTCATTACGTTTTCTTCTTATATCTTTTTGGACGCTCCATTTCAAGTGTATTATACCCG
>JAAXWV010000077.1 GCA_013334845.1 Candidatus Roizmanbacteria bacterium
CTAAGCTAGTTATTATTTTGATTTAGAACCTTTTAAATCCAGGTTCTCTAATATGTTTGAAGAAAAAGCTACTGAGTTTTTTTGTTTTTCATTATACTTTTCGATTGCGAGGTCGATCAGTCTTGTGATTAAAGCCTTAAACGGAATGTGACTACTTTCCCAAAGATAAAATGAAAGCGATCCGGGAATAGTATTTATTTCTAATGCTTTTATTTCATTCGTGCTCTCTCGAAATAAAAAATCAATTCTGCTTACACCCGATCCATCAATTGTATTAAAGATAAGTTTACTCGTTTCCTGGATTTTTTGTTCGACCACTTTTGGAATATTCGCAGGAATGATTCTTTTAGTTTGTGCCATACCTTTGGGTGGAGAATTTTTACTGTTTCCCATATATTTATCTTCATACGTCAGAATACCGCTTGAAGAAAATACCTCTTCGCACTTTGAAACCAACAACTCAGATCCTGCATTTCCCATGACTGAAATATTAATTTCCCGCGCGTTTTCAAAACTTTCCTCAATGATAATTTTATTGTCAAAAAATGATGCGACTTCTATTGCATTCATTAATTCCTTTTTATTATTGACCTTGGACGTTCCGATACTAGACCCCCCATTTGCCGGCTTTATAAATAACGGAAAGGTGAGTGTGGTTTCAGCCTTTTTGAGAATGTCTTTACTGTGTGATTTCCAATCATCTCGATAGAACCACAACCACTTAGTAATAGGTACCTTTGCCTGTTCAAAGACCTTCTTCATGAGCACCTTGTCCATTCCTAGTGACCCGCCGATAATCCCTGGGCCCACATAAGGCACATCAAGAGCTTCATACAAGCCGGAAAAGCCGCCATTTTCACCAATGCCGCCATGAAATGCAGGAAATATAACGTCAATATCCAGATACTTAGGTATACCTTTCAATACATCCATGAGACTGTCAATTGAATAAACAAATCCTTTATGTAAGGGGGTATTTGAAAAGTTCAATTTTTTAGCTTGAGTTGCTATATTTTGCAGATTTTTGTAAGTAGATATTGAGCCTAACAACGTGCCGGCATATAAATATCCCTCCTTAGAAACATAAATCGGGATCACATCAAATTTGCTACGGTCGATATTTTCCAGTACCTGTAAGCCGGTAATTACTGAAACCTCATGTTCCGGTGATTTCCCGCCAAACATCACGGCAACCCTTATTTTATTGGACTTCATACCAGAATAATAACCCTCGAAATCAGACTAGTCAATAGTGAAGAATTTTTTGCAAATCATATCAGTTCCTATACCCATCGAGGAAGGAACCGACGTCAATTCCGGCGAACCGCCCTGGTCGAATGCGTGGAATAACATAAAGCCCATCTGATGATATCATATCGCCCGGTGACACGGTTACAGCGGCTGTATAGCCCGCTTCTTCGGCCATTTTTACCACTTCATCGTTGAGTGCTCCGAAAGGATATGCAAATGTTTCAATCGGGATACCAAAACGCGCCTCAAAGAGCTGTTTACTCTTCGTAATCTGCTCTCGAGCAACTTCAGGCGATACTGACTTGAGATATAGATGGTCTAAGGTGTGTGAGCCTATTTCTACCAACCCGCTCTCAATCATTTCCTTTATTTCTGCCTCGTTTAAAAAGTCTTTTCGCCCGATGTAGTGGTAAATCACATATACAGTTCCCTTCATTTGGTACTTTTTAAGCAACGGAAATACTACCGTATAGAAGTCCTCATACCCATCATCAAACGTCAATACAACCCGTTTAGGGTCCGTTTTCAACGTGTTATTCACTATACCTGGTATATCTTTCGCGAAGTACGTCTTATACTCGTTAGCTTTCAGATTAATAAGCTCTCGCTCAAACTCGGCTGGATGCACTGAAAGTTTTATCCGAGTGGTATCATTTGGATCTCTCGTCGGTTCCACATAGTGATACATTATCACGGGCAATTTCACGGTGGTGACTGGTTTTGAAGTTGATCTATTAATTGTTACCTGCGACTTAGCCCTCGACATAGCATCTTCCTCTAGAATATACGTTTTTGTCTCAGTTTGAATCACATCAACATTGTTGTGACGCTCTAAAATAAAATATGCCGAAAAAACGGCCAAAATCGCAGCGATTGAAACAAAAGCAATAGTTACATACCTTTTTTTCAAATACTTTTTCTTCTTTTTTTTCATAGCAGCAACTCTGAGGTTTTAATGAAACTATGAAAATTATATCAAAAGTCTTGTATTTTCATGCTGTATGGCCACTCAATATGGAGGTGTGCCTTTCAAATTGAGCTCAAATATGGCCAAAAATGGGTTAGCTACTCTGTTTGAAAATAATGCGGTAAAACAGGGTAGGGGACAATCGGCTTATTCTGACGATCCGAAGCTAAAATTAACCTCATTTTGAGGCTAAAAAATAGGGGCAAGTAGGAACAGAGAAGAAAGATGTAATTTACATAAGACAGCATAATAAAAAAACAAAACATAAAAAGTAGAGTAGAAAAATAACAAAATCAAAAAACTGGTTTTTGTCCACTTCTCTTCCAAGAGTGAGGCAGAACGTCGCAAAAGGCACATTTTACGACGTTAATAATCTCTCTCCTCCCGAGCTTAGATAGGTCTTTTTTGCATTTTCGGATTTATATAATTAGGAAGGCAATGTGAGAGTACCGTACTCCTGCCTTGCAACAGCTTATTTGCAAATTAATAAATTAATTAATGAATTGAATATGTGTACTGCTTCTTTCATATCCAATAAACACTCTCGACGAGTCACTCAAGTTCACTTCTCTCATACTGTGCCCAGTATGTTATGTTTAGGCTTGTCTCAACATGACAAAAGTTAATATTTGAGGCTAGTTAGCCTCGTTGTTTAGCACTTATCCACATAAGTTGCTAATTATGTGCCTACATCTGTTCGGAAAGAGTGACGTATATGTAAGAACGCGAGCATGGCAAAGACCACTCACCCGAATGTACCAAAAATCCGCAACTTTGTGTAATTAAATAAGTATTTAAGCTAAACTTATATCCTATAGTTTTAGTTTACTATAGGATACAATGTTCACGAACGTGAATAATTTAGATAAACAACGAACGTGAGAAATAACACTCCCCTCTTCCCTGCTATGATCGCCTATATATTTTATTCTGCGGACAAAGCTGTGTTTCCAGATTATTGTGAGGCTAAAATGCCTTATTTCCTATGAATATATATGAATATTACCCATCATATTCCCAAACCCGATCAACCCGCTTCATCCTTCCCCCTCTCTCCCCTGTTTTGAAGTATGTTCGGCTCTGGACTCGCTCATATGCAGCAAGGAGCCCATTCTTAATTATTAATTCGTACACTAAGGTTTTTCTCACAGCTGGAGAGTTAGAAGGGCAATACAGAAGACAAAACCAACAACAAACACATATTCTCGGATTGTCTGCGGGAACAATTTTTGATCTACATGGTGGTAAATAAGACCGGATAAGCTGTAATAACAGGAAGCAATAAGCAGCGCAAAAATAGATGGTTTAATCGGTACAAACGTAAAGGTGAGGGCGATCTCGAAAATAAACAGCCCGATTATTGCCGAATACAGTATCAATGAACGATCCCATCGCAACTGGAGACGTACTGTCCAAAGCAGTTGATTTGCAAGAACAAAAATAAAGAGAAATAATAGCGTACCCACTATAAGCATATTGAATTTAAACGAAGCCACTACATTAGAGAGTATAAAAATAAGCATCGTCTGATAAAAGTAATTTACCGAAAATGCCGCCCGATACAGCTGAAGGCTTTTTTGAACCCCCACATTAAAGATATTTGAAGTCAATAAAATTGCATAAAAAGAAAGTGCAAAAGCAACAATAAATGAGATCCGAGTAATCCACCGTACTGGAAAAAGAAAGAAAAAGACATATACTGCCACCGAAAACATAATAGGCATCACAAAGAGGGTGATCCATTCATTCTTTTCCACACCTTCAAGCACAGAAAAATAGGTCATGGTAAATGTTACTAGAATAAAGAGAGGTACAAAAACCCACCACACATCAAACAGAAAAAAGGTGGAGAGGATAAAAAGACCGGTGACCACCGCAGTACTGATAACAAAGCGGCTCCTCTTCTCAATGGGATTAGCAAACTCAAAAACGGCTTTCTGAATTCGTTGAATAAATTTCATAGCTCTGCATTGGTAAAAACATTTTGGACGTCATCTAAGTCTTCAATCGCTCCAATGAGCTTTTGGAGCTTCTCTGAATCCTCTGAAGAGAGAGAAAGATAAGTTGATGGTCGAAACTCAATTTCCGGAGCATTACCTTTCAAATGGGAAGTTTCTTTGAGTTTTCCCAGCTCCTGAAATGGAAGAAACACATAATAGAATTCCTCATCTTCATCAAAATCTAATGCATGCCCCTGTTCAGCAAATACAAATACATCTTCTTCCTGATTCACTTCTCTTCCGAACTGTATGGCTGCCCCCTTGACAAAGAGATAGTTTACAGCACCCTGGCCACCCATTTTGCCACCATTCATCTCAACTGTATTTCGCACCTCAGAAAATGTGCGATTACCGTTATCAGTTGCGGCTAATATGAGGAGTGCAGTTCCCCCCGGGCCAAATGCCTCATACTGGACTTCTTTCAACATAGTTTTCTCTGGACCACTCGCCTTTTCAATAGCACGTTGAATATTTTCCTTGGGCATATTGTACTGTTTTGCCTTCTCCACTGCGAGACGCAACTGCACATTGAGATCAGGGTCAGGAATCCCACCTCCCTCGGAGACACTGAGGATAATTGCACGGCTAAGTTTCGCAAATATGTTTCCCTTTACCTTGTCATTTGCTTCTTTATTACGTTTTATGTTTGCCCATTTAGAGTGTCCTGACATACTAAAGATTGTACCAAAAAAACTTAAATACCCTCGGTATTATTACGGTTTTATTACAGTTCCATTATACTTGACATTGTTAGAATATGAAATATACTTTATTAGTTTCAATGATCACTGTTATTAATACGATCCTCTACCCTGTAGAGTGAGACGAAGCTTTTATATGAATGAATTAGACATACTCGAACAACAGGCAGTGGATGCGGCAATTAATCTTAATTGGGCCGAAGCCATAGCGCTCAATAAACAAATCGTTGAAAAAGATCCACAAAATATCAGCGCCTATCTCCGGCTTGGATTTGCCAACTTACAGGTTCAAGACTATGCAACTGCAAAGACATACTATAACACCGTACTCAAAATTCAGCCAATAAACCAAGTGGCGATTGATAATTTAGAAAAACTCTCATTCCTTGAGGAAAAAGGAACTTCAAAAACGACTCAATCCGTTAATCTTAATCCAAATTTGTTTCTAGAGATTCCAGGGAAGACGAAAACTGTCACTATCGTTAATCTGGGACAAAAAAATCTATTAGCATTATTGGCTGTGGGTCAAAAATTGGAACTTAAGGCGAAAACTCGCAAAATTGAAGTCCGCACCATGGATGATGAGTATGTGGGGGCCCTTCCAGATGACCTATCCAAACGACTTTTGTTCTTTTTAAGCGCCAATAGCACCTATAGCACCTATGTTAAAGAGGCTTCAATGAGTCGTGTAGTTATTTTCATCAAGGAAGAAAAAAAAGGATCGAAAGTATCTCATTATTTCTCCTTCCCGCCAAATATAAGTAGTAATATCAACAATCTCCATGCAGCTGTAGAAGAAGACGAAGCTCGCCCTGAAGCAGAGGAAGAGGGGAACATTGAAGACGACGAATTGCAAAAACTAGCGAAAGAATACGAAGAAGAAGAGGATGAAGAAAAACTCATTGATATTCAATCGGAAGAAGAGGTTGAAGAGGAAGAGTAATGATGCACCTTGTTTTTAAAAAACACAATCGTACCTCGCACTTTCTTTGAGCGGATTAATTTAGCTATTTCCGGTGGAACATTGAGATCCTTCATTGAATGTAAGGCGAGCGCAAACGCAACGATAATCAACAAGATAAAAATGAGAATCATAGATTAATTGCTCTTCTCTCCTTCCCATTTGGAGTCGAGATTTCCAATATAAAAAAGTATATCATAGACATCGCTTTGACCATGGCGAAGGGGGCAGTGAAAAAAATCACTCATGGCTCGGGCAGTTTGTGAAAAGACAGTTCCTTCTTCTTGTATTATACAGTTTTTTATATCCTGATCATCTTCAGAGATGTCGCTTACCCGAATCCCACTCCCCTCTAAAATTCGGCTAATGATATTAGCCCCTTCATAGCTTTCTCTATACCGCAATTGAACATTTTTCATCTCGTTGCGTAGCATTTTCTGATAAAAATTCCCCTGGATAGTCTTGGCGAAATCGTCATCACTCATATAGGCCTCGCCGTCTTTGTCAATAGTCGGAAT
>JAAXWV010000350.1 GCA_013334845.1 Candidatus Roizmanbacteria bacterium
CTTTGATTTTAAGTCTTTCTGATAGCAAAAATACATTATACAGTGGTGCGCAGTTAGAATACGGATCATCATCTTTGGTAAGGTTGGGGTAAGTAATTTCGGAAGGGAGCAGATACTTTGCATCGTATTCCCAGAACACGACATGTGGTAGATTCTTTTCAAAAAATTGAGCAAGTAACGGTTTAAAAATCTCCTTGGCATCGTCTTCTGTCGCCGGTTCGAAAAATTGCTCATAGGATTCTGGTATGTCGCTCTTCTTAATCAGTTGGAGATTCGACAACAGGAATGTCTTTTCTTCGATTTTAACTGAAATGTCAGCGGGAACAACTGGTTCGTCTTTTGGTTTGAAGTACTGGCCATCGAGACCTGTTGAATACTCGCAGGAGTATCTCTTCACCTTTTTAAAGCCGTCCTTTTCCTTTTCAAGTTGTCTATAAGCAATATATTGCTTGCATATCAACTTGTTGGTAATCGCACTGTAGGGTATAGCCTGATTTTCGAGCCAAGAGGTTCTGCAAAACTGCGCAGCCTCAGAATTCTTATCTACGCTTATGTCAAATGAAAATAAAACTTTAGGAAGACAGTCATTGATCTTTGATTTGTCCTTGATTGTTGGGACAAACTCGTTTTCAAACAATCGTATCGCCCTCAAAATGTTTGTTTTACCGGATTCATTAAGACCAACCAGACCGATACAATTATTACTGATCGGGATTATTTGGTTAGTAATACTTCTGTACGACACGATTATGATCTCTTTAAGCTTCATCCCACATCCCTCAAACGAAATATCATCATCACATCAATGCCGCAAATTAGCCGCAGCGGTTAATGCTAAACCAGAAGCTTATTCTGGACTGAGCCAAGCTCTGTGCATGGTATTGGACAATTTGATTTACTTGCTCTGATTCAAGTAACAATCTGAGTTTTTCAAGTTTTTCTTTCGATGAATCGGTAATTTTGTTTATGTCTGCCCTTCCACTTTCTTCAAAAGACGACGGCTCAATTCCTGCCGACTCAAAAACGCTAACATCAAGTTTTTTGAATTCGAATTTTGTCATACCATCCAAGAGGCGTCTCAATGCTGGCCGAAAAAAAAATTGAAATTGCAATAATTGTTATGGGGATAGTGAAAATATCGGTAACCTTAAACAGAAAGTCAGCGTCCATTGGAAGTCCCTCCGTGGTCTTTTTGGCCAATAAAGGTTCGAGGTGGCTGTTTACATATTCGAGTGCCTTTATTATCGCAGGCTACAAGTTATTCAGCTGATCTGCATATATCATTGGATTAGCATGATACACAGAAAGATGACATCATTTTAGTGATCTTGTTCAAGGTCCTTCCAAGGTCAAGATAATTCCAAACTATTTTCAGGTTGATAGAAGAGATTTTAACCGCGAGAACGGGCTAAATATTGTCAATACGCTCACGAGTGAATGCCCATGACAATGGAATTTTATCTGTATATTGAGACCGAGGGTGGTCGCGGTGACAATCCTCCTGTAGCGCACCGTGTCCCAGTCCGTTTCTGTGTGCCTTGAGTTGCTCTGCTATTTCGGGTGGTCGAGCAACATAAACTCGGGGAGCTTCACCAATTGCTACTCCTTTAAACTGCACCAGTATATATACTAAATCGTTTCGTTGATGAATAAGCCATTGGTCTATGGCTTGATAATATCCAACTCCTTTTTTCACGAAGCGCGAAGCAAGCATCCATCCTCCATTTTGGCTTCCTTTTACAGAAACCATTAGTATTCGTTCTTCCTTGACGGCAACCAAATCGTAGTGAGGTTGGTTGGCACCATATTGGACTAGAACATCATACCCTGCTTGCGCTAACAATGATGCCGTAAAGGACTCTGCTGCAATTTCGCATTGTCTAGGTGTCATTTTAAAGTCCAAACCGGTAAATTCTGCTTATCACTTAACTCCTGGAGATTTACAGAACTGCAGAAT
>JAAXWV010000078.1 GCA_013334845.1 Candidatus Roizmanbacteria bacterium
TTTTTGTGGTTTGTCAGCACGCCAGACCGGTTGAATCTGATAACGTTTGTAAGGGATGTTCAGCTTATTGTTGTAAGCTGCAATAACGCGGGCTGTGGGGACAGTCTGATCGTAACGTAAAGCCACTCGACGCGCCCCGTTATCTTCAAAACGGTATATTAATTTTTCAGCTTCTTCTCCATATTTTCCCATGAGAAGGGCTTCGTATTCGAGGGTTGGTGTCTCAAGCGGTTCAAAACCGTATCGCTCATAGACGGAACGCATTTTCTGGATGAGCCAGAAACGCTTGCGCGCTTCGCTACCCAGAAAGTCTCGAAAACCCTTTAATGGATTGAAATTAGTGAGTGAACTCATGGACTCTATTATACCACTTACTTTTCTCTCCTCATATATTCACTGAACATCAGGCGGTGGACCGCATAAGTAGGAAAATGTTCGGAGAGAAGATAGATTAGATCATTAAATTGAGGGTATTTTGAACTGAGAGTAATAACCACATTGATCGGTGAATTAATCGATTTGGGAAGTGCGGTAAGGGTGTAAAGCAGTGTTTTCTCGATATTGATTCGCACTTTCCAGAAAGCTTCTCTCTTCATAAGTTCAGCAAAATCCCCCTGGCACAATGCAAGAAACTCTCCCATTATCTCTTTTTCAAGTTGAGAGCCTGTTGTGGTCGCAAGCGCAGATGTTGAAATAATTTCTACGTTAGTTTCTTGATCACGTTTAGTGGGCTGAATTCCTCGCAGCATGTCACTAAAAATAAATGATGATTCGTTGAGGGTGGTAATCTCATTTTCTATTTTTTCCTCAGATTCGTTATATGCCGGAGCGAGTTTTTTTGCGGCAACCGCCCATCCTTTTACCGCCTCACGAAGGGCTAAAAAGATGACTGCTATTTTGAGATTGGTAAGACATATTTGTCTTAACTCTCCCTGGAAATTCTGATACGATGATGCATATCGATAGCGATTAATCCATTCTTTTTGTTCTGGTGAGATTGTGAGCGTTTCTTGTATGACGGAATTGAGCTCATCATGCAGCTCTGATATTAACTTCTGAAACTGAAGGTCAACGAGGTTGAGGACTATCTGATCAGAAATGTAAATGAGATATTCTGGAAAAGCGCCAAGATAAGTAAAAAAAAGAGGTAATGTTGGCGTTGTGAGAGCTTCTCTTATTTTTGTATATTCTTCCCTCACTTGAGGCGGCGCATGTTTTTCCGATACCGGCTGTATCATGCGTTTATTATATCAGTTCTAATCCTTTGCGGCCTCGAGCGTTATCTGTTTTGTTACCGTTTGTCCATTGCGCCAAACTTTTACAGTAATCTTATCGCCCACTTTCTTCTGAACTATTGATTTAGCGATTTCCTGATCATCTCCACCCTTTATTTTTTGTCCATCAATCTCGGTGATAATATCTTCTACCTGAATATCGACTTTTGCCGCAGGAGAGTTGGGGATGACTTCGATTACATAAGCTCCAGCAACGAGATCATTCATTACTGCTGTCTGCTGGTCAAGCATCTTGTATCGAACTCCGATATAAGGCCGCTCAAATGAACTTCCTTGTTTTTCAAAATTAGTAAGGAGATCATTGATGACATTAGCGGGAATTGCAAATCCTATGTTTTGCCCTTCCTGAGCTACTGCGGTATTGATACCAATCACTTCCCCCTTTGAATTTAGGAGAGGACCTCCGGAATTGCCCGGACTAATAGGCGCGTCGGTCTGGATCACGTTATCGAGTTTTTCAACATAGCCCTCATAAGGTGATCCGGCGGTAATTCCTCTTCCTAATCCGGAAACAATTCCGTGAGTTACGGTGTTTCTGAATTCGCCAAGTGGAGTACCTATGGCAATCACTAACTGCCCGAGTTGCAGATTGGAAGAATTACCGAGCGAAAGTGGTTTTAAATTCGATGCACTGATCTTAAGAATTGCGAGGTCATTGAGCGGGTCACGGTAAATCTTATCAACAGTATACTTTTTGTTATCATTTGTCAAAATTTGATAGGTGGCAGTTGTGTCGGAAACCACGTGTTTATTAGTGATAATGAGGCCATCTTTGGTAGCAATAAAACCACTTCCGATATTCTGCTCTATCTTTTGTTGTGTTCCGGTAACTTGTCGGAACGGAGCAAAAGGATCAAAAGGGTTTATCTCATATCGATCTTGAGCAGAAGTTGTTTTATTGATTCCTACAGTTACTACTGATGGAAGAGAGTTTGCTACCACTTGGGTAATGACTGACTCTTCATATACCACTACTTGTTTCGTGTTGTTCTGAGGAGATGTGACTTGAGTTGATGGGAGGTATTTGTTCAAATGAAGCTTACCGGCTAGTGGCGTCTGTTGAATAATCGCAAGGACAATAAGTACGATAGATATAAAAAGAAGTATTTTTTTCATATTACTATTGAATTAATAATAGAATTTAGGTTTACGATCTATTGTTTGAGAACTTCTTCAAATGCCCTCTGTAATTGATTGTCTGTATCTTTGGTAATAGTCTCCCCTTCTTTTGTGATGAGATCAACTTTAATGGATGGTTCTATCCCCTTCCCCATAATCCAGTCTCCTTTGGGAAGAATCCACTTAGCAACGGTGACATGGAGTCCGGCTCCACTATTGAGATCAAGCGCTTCCTGTACTGATCCTTTTCCGAAACTCTTTTCTCCAACGAGCTTAGCCCGACCATAGTCACGGAGTGCTCCACTCAAGATCTCTGACGCAGAGGCAGAGCCCTTGTTAATAAGTACAACAAGCGGTATATTCAGCAATTTTCCTTGTCGCTCAACTTCATAATCGACGTTTTCAGTGGTAGTAGATTCCTGACGCACGATCAACTTGCCTTGTGAAAGAAAATCGGAGGCTGTGAAGACGGCGCTTTCGAGATAACCTCCCGGATTGTCACGCAGATCAAGAACCATACCTTTTATCTCTTTTTTATCCCATTTATTTGCAATCTCAGTGGTTGCTTTATCCCATTCGCGATTTGTATTTTCGCCAAACTGACTTAACTTGAGGTATGCGATTTGCTTTTCATATGACAGATCAACCGACGATACGTTAATTTGATCTCGGACTATGTTAAGGTCAAACGTTTTTTCGTTGCGTTCAAATGTTATGGTTACTTTTGTACCTTTGTTACCGCGAATTTTGGAGACAGCTTGAGGTAGTTTCCAGCCATTTGTTGATTGGCCGTCGACTTTCACCACGTAATCTCCAGGTTTAACTCCTGCCTTCTCAGCGGGAGAATCCTTAAGCGGAGCGATGATCACGATTCGATTATCTTTTAAACCGAGTTGAGCACCGATGCCTTCGAATTTTCCACCAAGATCATCTTTAGACTGTTTGTTTTCATCAGGAGTCAGGAAAAAAGTATAGGGGTCATCGAGTGAAGCAACCATTCCTTTAATTGCTCCATAGACCATTTTTTTAGTATCAAGTTTCTTTTTATCAACGTACTTCTGTTCTACTTTATCCCAGGTATCCCAGAATAAGCTAAAATCGACGTCCTGCGCTTTTTGACTTACTTTAGGTTCTGTGTTGCGAATCGTATAAGAGGATTGACTCTTTGTAGTGTGCTGAGTATTGTACTCTCCGATCTTGTAGCCTGAACCGAAGAGAAAAACTCCAATAGAAACAAAAAGCAGAATATCGGTTACTTTTTTGGATGTCATGATTTTTTTCGTCATTCGTAAAAGAATATTGTACTATCTTTTTTATTCACGATGCAATAAGGTAATTGCTGAGCTATTATCTGTTCAAAATCATTGACCTCTTGAATCAGTGTTGTAGCTAATTCTGTTTCTTCCTGCAAGGCCTCCAATGTGATAATCCCTAGAGCTCCCAAAGTTTCTAATTTAACCTGGTCGTACCCGGTGAGGCTTTTTGCCACAATAATTTTATCGCGAACCATCTCTTCGGTGACAGCCATTTGAGGATCGAAATATAAGACATTCCCTCCGTGGTCATCCGGGGTCTCTTTGAGCTTATAACCCTTTTTATTTTTAACCTTCAAAGATACTTTTTCATCTTTAATCTCATGGATTTCTCCTTTGAAATGGCAGTTTATTACTTCTTCATCATCTGATTTTATTTGAATTGTGATAGAGCCATCTTCGTGATTAATCTCTTTAATAATTCCATCAAATTCACTCTTGTATTTACGGTAGCCGGTAAAGGATTTGTGCTCAGCGATAACATCCCCCTTTTTAATCTCTTCACCGACGAATTTTTTCAGAAAACTGAATATTTTCTTAGATGGCACGTGAAGATGGGAAGAGAGTTGGATTTTTACATCCTCTTGGGCTGCTGTTTCAATAAAGGGAGTACTAAAATCAACCACCTGCCCAGGCTTGATAAGAATATTGCCTATTTGAGGAATATCGATCACTATCATATAACCATTATATACTACATTACTATCAATTGTGAAGGCTGTAGATTATGGTCGCGATTATCTGGCGCTCTGATGAGCGACAAATGGAATGATAGCCAGCAGACGGGCATACTTTATCTCCTTATTGAGTTTGCGCTGATGATTTGCGCAGACTCCTGTTTGCTCACGACTGAGTATTTTCTTTCGTGGGGATAAGAATTTTTCAATATTCTCTCCGTCTTTGTAGCTCGGCTCTGAATTGTATTTGCAAAAAAAACACTGTGCCATATACGTGTGTCAGTAAATAAAATGGTTAATTAAAATGGTATATCATCGGGATTAACATCTTCTGAGGCCTTTTTAGGTTCAGTTGGCGCGGCGAAGTCACCAGCTTCCTCAGTTGGAATGCTAAAACCATGATCACCTGTTTCTCCTTCTGTTTTTGTTTCGGCATTTTCGGCTGCTTTTTTCCCGTCATTGAATACGATGAAATCATCGAGAACTATTTCGGTTACACTTTTCTGGGTGCCATCTTTGGCCGTGTAATTACGATAAGTTAGTCGTCCTTCAATATATACTTTTTTTCCTTTACTCAACAGCTTACCACAAAGTTCTGCCAGCTTCTGCCAGGCTACGATGCGGTGATACTGAGTCTCTTCTTTAATTTGTCCATCTGATGTTGTCCACGATCGATTTGTTGCGACTCCAAACGTACACACTGCGGTCCCTGCGGGAGTGTACTTTAATTCAGGATCTCTTGTCAAATTACCCATCAATATTACCCGGTTTATTGATCTGCTTGCCATATGTCTATATTAAATTGTAATCGTGTCAAACTTCTATCTTTTATTTCGCATCAACTTTGAGAAGTAGATAGCGAAGTAGCTGTTCGTCAAAATTAAGCTTCTTTTTAAGCTCATTTACTCGATCTTTGGCAATTTCAAGCTTCCAAATGTAATAGGTAGCATTCGTTTGTTTTTTAATGGGGTATGCAAGTGGTTTATTTTTCCAGACTATTTCCTCAGTAATAGTTCCACCAACTGAAGCAACATGTTCTTTGTAAGCCTTGACATCATTGTCGATATTTAAAAGAAGGGTCAGTTCGTAAACATCCATATACGTTTCTTAAAAAAATTTTCTAATGACTATATGATAATGGGAAGAGGAGCAAAAATCAAGCGGATTAGGAGAACAGCACGGGAGAAAGAGATCATGACATAATTTTCAAACTTACAAATTCCTGTGCTGGTATACTAAACAACATGAGGTTGCAATTGGAAAAAAAGTGGGGCGGCTATTTGCTAGTGGGCATTTTAGTGCTTCTGTTTTATACTCGGTTAGTTAATCTTGGCTGGGGTCTCCCCTATCCATTTCATCCTGATGAGAGAAATATGGTGGATGCCATAACGCATCTCAGCTGTTCGGGAAGCAATATTGCTGAGTGTTACAATCCTCATTTTTTCGCTTACGGGCAGCTTCCACTGTATCTTGCTTTTGGACTTGTGCAACTTCAACACTTCTTTTTCAATATCTCTGTACCCGTCTCGTATGTTGATGCCGCACTTGCCTTGCGAATGATCTCTGCCGGAAGCAGATCGATACGATTGGCCGTGGCCGCGACGAAAAGACCCCGGGCTTTCTCTTGCATCCAGGTCAAGAAGAAGGCGAAGATGCGTCCGAGATCTGTTGCGGCGGCTTGGCCGGTCTGTCCGGTTAGCCCCATCTCAATCTCGTCGAACCAGACGACTGCAGGCGAAACGGCTTCAACCATGCGACATGCATCCACGAAGGAGGCATCGCGACGACGCCTGTGGGCCTCATCGCCACCGTCATTGCCTAACTGAATCTGGCCGGAATCCAGTAACTGCTTAATGCCGTTCAAAATTTCTTTTTGCGCGCTTTCAACTTCGCTTAATTTGGCTGGCGGCGAGGCTTCCAGGTCGTCACGCAGGATTTCCGCT
>JAAXWV010000351.1:0-1646 GCA_013334845.1 Candidatus Roizmanbacteria bacterium
ACCCCTGGGGGAGATTTCGGTCAATCGTTTGCTTTTGGATAGGTTGGATAAGAAGCTTCAGCATAGTATGGGTATTGGTTTGACGAAAGTAGCTAATGACCCTGAACACTCTCTCGAAATTGAATTGCCTTTTTTACAGCGAATTATAAAAAAAGAATTTTCTCTACTTCCAGTTATGCTTTGTCAACAAACGCCAAAAACTGCAAAGAAGATGGGAGAGGTTTTGGCTGAGATATTGAAAGATCAAAAATTTTTATTAGTTGCATCTACTGACCTTTCGCATTTTCATAAGCAACATGTTGCTAACTCTTTGGACAAAGCAATGCTCGACCAGGTAAAAGCTTTCTCACCGGAAGGTATTTTTGAAATAGAAGCGGAGGGGAAGGGTGAAGCGTGTGGACTGGGCGCACTCTCGGCAGTTTTATGGGCTGCAAAGGCGCTAGGTGCTAACTGTGTAAAGATACTTGATTATGCTACATCAGGAGATGTGACAGGGGATTATCAGAGTGTAGTTGGGTATGGCTCGGCGGTAGTTTTGAAAACAAGGTTATGAAACAATAATTATTCGTTTTGAAGTAACCGAAAAGATATCCCACCAACTACTAAGGGGATCCAGAAAGTAATTCCGCGATACATTAGCGTGATGATAACGGAATCTTCCCAAGCGACGCTTAATGATGTTAGCGCTAGTGGTAACAATGTTTCGACGATACCTATTCCATATGGCGTTGGGGAAACAATTAGGAATAAATAGGCAGAAGCAAAACCTGCTACGATCGTACCGATCGAAAAGGGGACATCAAATGCAAGGAAAGTCATCCCTAAAATAAGGGTTTGAAGAAATTTACTATTCAAAGCAAACAAGAAGGGGATCACGATGCCACGATGTTTAGTCCGTAATATTGATAGACCATCTGCAACTTCTACTCCAAACTCATGTGCTGCAATTTCGTGAAAATATTCCCGGTGTAAAAATATCCATAGGATTTGGTTGATACGATGGGCCAACCACCCAAGAATACGTCCGAGTTTTTCATTGGAATGGGATCCGATATAAATAAGGATACCCATACTAACTACAATTCCGAGCATAATGAAGGAAGCAGTAATTTCCCCTGGTTTTAGATCATTACGACGAATAAAAACCACCCATCCCATACCCAGAATAATCATGAATGCTGAATATTCTAGAAATAGGTATAGTGCGCCTACTGCTGCTGCAAGTCCCCTGGGGTTTCCACGCTTTCCGGCATCGTCAACGAATACAGCAACGCCGCCAAAACCACCGCTGGGGGCGACTACATTGATAAAACTGGAGGCTGAAGATAATAAAACCAGATGTTTAAATTTTTCTTTTACATCCATTAATTGGTATAACGAACGATAACCGGCAGCTTCATTCAGGGTCCAAAAAATCAATAATAAAATTGCCAGTAAGATAAATCGAATGTCACCATGTTTGAGGGTTCGCCATGTATTCTTCAGTTCGCCCATACTAATTATGGCGATACCGAGAGAAACAAAGAAAAATAGGATTAAAAGAATTTTTCTCATCGAGGGGATTATACAGGAAAACGACCGAGGTGAGTTTATCTGTGGGTACCAAGTTTTGGACGAAATTTATCAAAAAGAGATCGGAAGAGCGT
>JAAXWV010000351.1:1656-1947 GCA_013334845.1 Candidatus Roizmanbacteria bacterium
AAAAAGAGCTAAATTCAACAAGAAAATTTGATTGGAGCTAAACTTATTTTGAAGAACTATTAAACTCCGAAAAAGAAGACTCAGATCAAAGGCAATAGTCCTCTGATTTATTACTCCAGATTAATTGACAGATGATCCAGAAAATAACAAATACTGATAAAGTGGATATTGTTCGTAAGTTATTCGTGAGTATTTGGTGATAATTCCATTGGAGAGTAATCTGGTAATATTTCTTCGGCTCTGGAGATTATAGGGTTAAGTGGATACTTATTCCCCATAATCTCCAGAGCC
>JAAXWV010000079.1:0-3176 GCA_013334845.1 Candidatus Roizmanbacteria bacterium
TTCCGGGAATGAAATAAAATATGATGGCAATTCAAAAAACTTGATTATTGAAAAAGCTGATTCTGTAAATACGAACCTAACGGAAGTTGATATTGAAGAAAAACCAGCAGCTGTATCATCAAAGAAACATGATGTGTATGATATCGTTGTAGAAGAAAAAGCAAACGGAACGTTAATAACTCTTAAAACTAACAAAGCTATACGAATTCCGCGCAGTTCAATTAACAATGGAATTCTTTATGTGTTTTTGTCAAACACTACTGTCCCACCCGGACTTGCTTCAAAGGTTAAGCCGGTTGGACTAGTTAGCAAGTTGAAACAGACTTTTATAAGTGCGAAAAATGTACAACTCGAATTTTCTCTAAACGAAGGTTATTCCCGGACAGAAACATTTTTAGATCCGGAAACAAACTATCTGATGATTACGATTCATAACAAAATGTTTGTTAAACCCGAAAATGAGGAAACGGATAAATCCAAATGGAATTTTGATTGCGTGGTTATAGATGCCGGGCATGGCGGGAAAGATCCCGGTACAATTGGAGTAATGGGAACCAGAGAAAAAGACATCAATCTTGCCGTTGCGTTAAAACTTGGGAAATTGATTGAAATCAATCTTGAAGGTGTACGTGTTGTGTATACACGTAAAACAGATGAGTTTGTTGAGCTTTATAAACGGGGTAAAATTGCCAACGAGGCGGGCGGAAAACTTTTTATTTCAATTCACTGCAACTCGACTGAATCTAAAGATAATGGCTATAGAGGATTTGAAGTTTACTTGCTTCGCCCGGGAAGAACAAAGGAAGCAATCCGAATTGCTGAGTTTGAAAACAGTGTTATTAAGTATGAGGAAAATCCTAATAGATACGAAAAACTAACCGACGAAAATTTTATTCTAGTTAGTATGGCTCATTCTCAATATATGCGTTTTTCAGAATCATTTTCTGATTTCCTA
Organism: Candidatus Roizmanbacteria bacterium; assembly: GCA_013334845.1. Taxonomy (GTDB): domain Bacteria; phylum Patescibacteriota; class Microgenomatia; order UBA1406; family GWC2-37-13; genus JAAXWV01. The sequence continues at coordinate 956 of JAAXWV010000079.1, forward strand.
AATCAAAACTGGAAACGTGATGTGGCTATTCCAACTCTTGGAATTAAACAAGCGGGGTTTTATGTTTTAGTTGGCGCCTCTATGCCAAGCGTTTTAATCGAAAATGGTTTCCTTTCCAATAGAAAAGATGAAGCTTATCTAAAAAGCGTATCGGGTCAAAACGCAGTAGCTGAAGCAATTTTTAATTCTGTTAAAACTTACAAAGAGTTTTACGAAAAGGAGATAGGAAAGTAGCTGATAGCCCCTTTGCAGTTATACACTGCTTATGCCTAACTTTGCACCACAATTTATTAGAAAGGTTTTAAGAATGACTAATGCACAAAAATGGATGGCTGCTTTTCTTGGTTTATTCTTATTACTTCTTTTGCTCGGAAGAGTAACAAAGAAGGATGATGGAGTGGAGGCAATGTCTATGCAGATGATGCAGCAAGCACAACAAGCTTCGCAAGAAACAGACGGACTAAGTTTAATGAGACAAACCGGATGTATTACTTGTCATGGTTCAGAATTGCAAGGAACAAAAATGGCTCCAGCTCTTGTCGGACTTAAAGAATACTGGACGCGCGATAAATTAATCAACTATTTGCGTAATCCTTCTTCGTTTGGTTCCGACAAGCGGTTTGTTGAATATAAATCTAAATTTAAAAATGTTGTTATGCCTTCTTACAATAACATAGATGTAAAAAATCTTGGTAAGATTACAGATTATCTGCTTAGTAAATAATTAGTGCTGAGTATTCAGTGGTTAGAAAAAACCCCGCTTTGCGGGGTTTTCTGTTTGCAAAGGTGTTGAAAAATAAATATGTTGAATCGTGGTATTGGTAATCATTAAAAGGGGAATTGAGATGAATGGTTTACTGGCAATGTTAACCATATTATTGTTTGGTTTAATCGGGTTTAATCTGAAAAGTTTTTCGAAACCGAATCCATCAATTGGTCGCTTTGTAGTTTTGTTATTGATCTTACCTATTGTTACTTACGTTGGAGTAGACACTAAGTTAATTTCACTCTTCGAGCATTCAGTCTACTTAAATAATTGTTTGCAAGGATTAGTCTTAGGTGCAATTGCCCGAATGATTTTCAACTTTCTAAAATTAAAAAATGCAATTCAGTAAATTGCAGCATAAATTTAGTTCTGAAGCCGCTTCTTAAAAGGAACGCGGCTTTTTTTAATTTCCATGAAGTAATTAACCGAGAATCTGATGAAGCAAGTTTAAAAACAATAAAGAAATATTTGCAGCATCCATAGCCTCTTTAACGTCTCTTGTAGTTGCATTAATACTAGGATATGTAAATCTCACATCCACTGAAAAACAAATAGCTAACCAATTAGATATACAAAAAAAACAAATTACTCACCAAAACGAACTGTTAAAAGAACAAATAAATAAAGAACGAAACGAATCAGAGGCACGCAACAAAAGTGAGTTGGAGCGCATTAATTTAATGCAAAAGAATTCATTAGAGATCCTTGACCAACAGATTGCTAAGGAAAAAAAGCTCTTTAACGAAAGAAAATTTCAAGAAAGTCAAGAAGAGATTCAGAAGGCTGCTAATTACATCTCATCAGATATATTAGTAAAATTAGTTACACTAAAAGGATTCGCATTGATCACTAACAGTGCAGAAATTTTCACATCAGATGCTTTCTTTTTGCCTGAAGCCATAAATCAATCGAACAAAAAGAAATTTGAAATATTATCTGAGAAAGAAAGTTCTCCACCTGCGGCTTACATTGAAAAATTACCAGTGAATCAAATGGCAGAGTGCCTAAAATTCTACAATCAATACTCAATATTCAATAAAACCCAATCAATGATGATTGACATGATAATAGATATGGAAAAAAAATTTTATTCTCAAACAACGCAAGAGGTTGAAAAGCTAAAAATAGTCTTTAATAAAAACGATGACGAACTTATGCAATGGATGAGGAATGGTCATCTGGCAATGGCTAATTCTATTGAATACGGTGCAGCTGAAGGGGCAATCGATGCAATGGAAACAGGAATAAAAACTTTAGATTTATTGAATAAAATCACTAAGAATAAACAAACTTATGACTTCGACCTTAAAAAAATGAGGGATCAAGTACAAAAAAGGAATCAACTAGCACGCAATGAATTAAAAATATTTTTCCAAACATTCAATTTTTCCTATCCTCAATTTAAAGATAGAATCGAAAATTTAGATGGAAAGAAAACTGAATAAATATAAATTG
>JAAXWV010000079.1:3186-6326 GCA_013334845.1 Candidatus Roizmanbacteria bacterium
AGAAAACAAATCTCAATAAATTCGGATAATTAACTGGTTGATGCGGTGGGAGTCGAACCCGAGTCCTCCTTCGGCTAATGTATGAAACTGACGCATGATGTGAGATTGAAAATGACAGTCGATGTGGACAAAAGATTGATAGACTAAGACCCATAATTTTGCATGTGTCTCAACTTGACCTGTCTACTGAATCTTTAAGTACCAGGAGTTCACATATCTCCTATTTATGTAAACAGTCGACCACGGAGATGTTCAGGAATTATCTTCATTCGGCCACAAAAAGAGGAACAGATTTTATTAAACAAAGCTTGTTAAGGGATCAGTCCCCCCTACCAACTACGATGAAACCTCCCATAAAAACGGCCCATAAAATCTCATGAAAAAACAGGGGCGCTATTCTACTTCTGGTTTGGTCGAGGATCAGTATATGCCTGGATCAAAAGACAAGGTCTTGCGAAATATTCTTGGTATCACTACCAAAAAGGAGATTGATCGTGTTGAAACCGAACTGCTTTTCGAAATAACAGATCAGTTGCTTGATGAATTTGACGTGAACTGGCGGTGTTCCGCAGATGATATTTTACAAATTCATCGCAGATGGCTTGGGTCAGTATATGAGTGGGCTGGCACATACCGCCAGGTCATGATGAGTAAGGGGAATTTTATGTTTGCAGCCCCAGCATATCTCCCCAAATTGATGGCAGATTTCGAAAAAGAACTCCTGGTTAAGTATACCCCCTGCATCTTCAAGTCAAGACGGGATGTCATTTCTGCCTTGGCAATAGTTCATACCGAACTTATCCTTATTCATCCTTTTCGTGAAGGAAACGGCAGAATAGCACGTCTCCTTGCTACATTAATGGCTCTGCAGGCGGGTCTGCCCCTTCTTGATTTCAGCGGATTTGAAAAAGAACGTCAAAGAGATTATTTTGCTGCGGTCCAGTATGGAATGAATCGGAATTACGAGCCGATGGAAAAGATTTTCGCCGACGTTATTGCTCATTCGCTCCAGATTTACGAGGAGTAGGTTGTTTACCTTTTTTTAACAAATACTCTTTAATAAGGGTGTTTGCTGCGATCCCTTCAATAGCTGAAGATGAGCATACGGAAACGACAAGCCCCGATAGTCGCTTGGCTTTATCACGCAAGTAGGGATTTGTTTGGCTGAGGAGACTTTTTTTCATAGCGTCATTCTAGCATAATTCGTCGGGATTCTCTTGGCTTTTTCTCTCAATGGCAAGATGTTACAGAAATGTTACAACATGCCGGTGTGAGTGTGGTATTTTGTTCGAACAAACACCAGAAATTCGCGCTCATCGATCAAAAGTTCGTCTGGTATGGGAGTATCAATTTGCTCAGTTTCGGCATTGTGGAAGAGAGCAACATGCGGCTCGAAAGCCCAAATATCGCTAGTATACTTTTGAAAAGCATGGAAAAACAAGGAAAACGATGATGAACAAAGAAAAACTCCTTGATATTCTGCGCAAGTATAAAAATGAGCGTGCCAATTATTACGGCATCATTACAATCGGTATTTTTGGTTCAACAGCACGGGGCGATGCCCATGAGGAGAGTGATGTGGATATTGTCCTCCGAATCCGGGAACCCGACCTTTTCATGCTTGTAGGCATTAAGGAAGAGTTGGAGGAAAGACTTCATCGTCCGGTTGATATTGTTACCTATAGAGACAATATGAACCTTTTCCTAAAAAAAAGAATCGATGAGGAGGCGGTGTATGCATGACCGGGAACTCTGCCTGGAAATCTTGCGGCAGATAGAGGGGGCCGCAATCAAGATCGGCAGTCGTTTCCAGGTGATACACCAAGCATCCGACTTCACTGATAGTCCGGCCGGAGTCGAAAAATTAGACTCCATCTGCATGATGCTGATCGTTATAGGAGAGTCACTGAAAAATCTCGAAAAAATCACTGAAGGAAAGCTACTTTCCCAATATCCTGAAGTTGATTGGAAAAAAGCCATGGGTATGCGTGATATCATCACCCATCATTATGCGGACCTGCATGCGGAAACTGTTTTTTTCACGTGCAAACGCAAAATCCCCCCACTCCTTGCAACAGTGAGAAAAATAACTCGGGAGCTGCAGTAAACTGACGATTCCTTTGACTTGTCCGGTTCCAATAAGCCCCCTTGGCTCTTCCAAGGACACTTTTTCCAGGGACACTTTTGACAGAAATATCTATTCGCCGCCAATATCTCTTACCTACCCAACCAGAAGGATGAAAAAAAATGATCAAACATATTGTCTGCTGGAAGTTGCTCAACAGGGCTAAGCCGTTAGAAGCAAATGCAGATGCGCTGATGATAAAGACGGCATTGGAGGATCTTCGGGGAAAAGTTCCAGGGCTTCTCCATCTCGAAGTGGGATTCGATGTCAGCGGCAAGGATTCTGCCGGCGATATAGTCCTCTATTCTGAATTTGCATCGCGGGAGGCTTTGCTTGCCTACCAGGAGCATCCTGCCCATGTGGCAGTCGGCAAAATCGTCAGGCCACGAACCTGCGAGCGCAGAATGATCGATTACGAAATCTGATTCTATTGCTCAAAAGCAGATATTCACGGGCTGCTCCATAGAAAATGGTAAAAAACATGGTATTCCCATCTCTTCATCAAAAAGGACATGTGCATGAGAAGTTTGAGTGAATCAGAATCAAAACAGCTGCTTGCCGGTTACGGTGTTCCGGTAGTAAAGGAAATTGTCGCCAAAGATAGAGAAGATGCAGTTCGAGCGGCAAGCGGTCTGCAGTTTCCTGTGGTCTTAAAGGGTCATGGCGCAAAACTCTCCCATAAAAGCGATAAAGGATTGGTGCGTCTTGGATTAGCAAATACCGAGGAGGTCCGGCAAGCAGCACAGGGGATCCTGGAGTCGGCGGGTAAAGATCTCGAAGGGTTTTTAATCCAGCCCATGCTGAAAGGCAAACGTGAGTTTGTCGCAGGTTTAATGCGTGACCCGATGTTTGGTCCGATTGTTATGTTTGGCCTTGGCGGAGTGTTTACCGAGGCGTTGGCTGATGTAGTCTTTCGAGCCGTACCCATCGACGAAATAGAAGCTGAAGCCATGCTTGACGAGATAAAGGCTTCTAAACTGTTAGGGAAATTTCGCGGCGAGCAGGCGGCGGATAG
>JAAXWV010000080.1:0-4904 GCA_013334845.1 Candidatus Roizmanbacteria bacterium
TGTAAGCGAGCACGGGTATATCGACAAGCGATTTTCCGGTGAATACGCTGGTACAAATAGGATTGCAAATGAGCTGTATGACTCGAAGGATTTAAGTGATGCACTCTATGATCACTTCGAGTATAAAATGGAGCATCTTCTCAAATGGGGAGACCGTAACTCGATGTGGTTTTCACTTGAGTCCCGCTTTCCCTTTCTTGATTACAGGCTGGTCGAAAGAACCCTTGCGATGCCTGCAGATATGATTATCAAGAACGGTTATACAAAGCACATTTTGAGGCAGGCTATGAAAGGAATTTTGCCTGAAAGGATTCGTCTGAGAATGGACAAAAAAGGGTTTGAGACTCCTCAGGACAAATGGTTTAGAACCCCTAAGTTTCAGGAGCTCATTTTTGATATGCTGAACTCGTCCGACTTCAAGAATCGCGGATATATCGATCGTGAGAAAGCCTTGCAACTGTACAAAATGCATTTAGCCGGAGAGGTTAATGTTAGCCAGGAAATATGGAAATGGATTCATTTGGAGAAGTGGGGGAGAACGTATCTGGATGCAAGTACTGTGAACGCATTAGATGTAAAACACACTGTTTAAAAAATAAAATTCTTACGAAATGGCAAAATTAGCTGGGATTTTCTTTGGAGGGGTGCTACTTCTGATGGTTTTCTCAAACATTTCATATGCTCAGTATGGGCAGGGCACTCAGCTCGGTTACAGTCAGATGTTCCGGTTAGGGGTAGGAATGATACGAATTGCTGAGCCAGGAGAGCTGGCTGATACCTTAAATCTTTGGGGAGACGTGAACGCCCCAGGAAGGTATCTTGTGCCAAGAGGAACAAAAGTGCCAGAGCTTCTATCCTTTGCGCAAGGACCTTCCAGGATGATGACGGGAAGCACTGAGCAGGGTTGGTCGGATGTCCGCTTGGAAGTGAACATCGCACGGTTCGACCGCAAAGAAAAGAGGGAAACGGTTAAGTCATATAAGTTTTACTATTATGAGCCGCTTCCCAGCGAGCTATATAGCTACAAGCTCCTCAACGAAGATGTGGTTTCAGTTCAAGTCAGAAGATCCGCAGTTCTGGCAGACTATGTTAATTTTCTTGCACCTGCGATCAGTGCTATTGCTACAGCTATTCTGGCTTATGCTTCCCTTAAATAGATGGGTTTGTAATTGTGAGGTCTGAACAACCATTATAGCTAGTTTAGTCAGGCTTCTCACAGTTTTAGATATTTTGTATTAGGCTTCCTTCATAAGTCGTCAAAAGTGTAAAAAATAGGAACGCGAATTCCCAAAGTCATTCCCACGAAAGCGGGAATCCATATAAAAAAAGTTGATTGAAATGGATTCCCGATAAATGCTGTGCATTTTCGGGAATGACAGACAAACTTCAGATACTTATGAAAGAGGTTTGTTGTTTTTTTAGAATACCCACACCTGATAAATACTTAGTTACTACCTTTTTTCTTAAGCCCATTTTTTATAGGTAATGTTGTAATTACCTATTGTGTTGTAGAAAAGTAACGAGCATTCACAAAATGTAAGTTAGGGCGAGTTTTTTTTGTGAAAAAGAAAAGAATTGCTTGAGGCATATTTTTTGCAAGTGGTAAATAAGTATTGGCTAATCGTTAGTGTTAGTTCTGTATTACTGAGAGATAATTTGGCTTGGAAAACAGCCGCTGAGTAGAAGAAGGCAACTGTTTTATCGTTCATATCTGCATCCTAACAAAGTACCGCCTTCTTTTTATAGGTTGTGCAAGCCTGTACTAGTATAAAAACTCTGCTTCCCAAAGTCGTTTATGAATATTCTTGTTACTGGTGGAGCTGGTTTTATCGGTTCTCATTTGACCGAAGAACTATTGAACCAGGGGCATCAAGTTGTTGTTGTTGATGACCTCTCGTCTGGCTCTACGAGTAATCTGCCTTTGGATAGTAAGCTGAAGTTTATTCAAAAAGATATTCTCTCATGTAGTCCTGGTGATATTCAGATTCCTATTGATGCAATTGCGCATCTTGCTGCTATTCCGTCGGTTGTTTCGTCTTGGGATGAGCCAGTAAAGTCTCATACATCCAATTTGTCGGCAACCGTATCGGTTATTGAGCTTTGTAAAAGGATGAATGTCTCAAAGGTGGTTTTTGCAAGTTCAGCAGCTGTATATGGAGATATAGATCGGATTCCTATTTCTGAGCAAGCACCGACCAGACCTATTTCGCCTTACGGATTGCAAAAGCTTGCGAGTGAAGATTATCTCCGGCTCTTTACAAAGCATTTTAACATTTCTGCTGTTGCTTTAAGGTTGTTCAATGTCTATGGGCCTCGCCAAAGGCCGGATTCGGCATACTCGGGTGTTATTTCCATCTTCTCTGCTGCGATGCGAAATAATCAGTCGATAAGTATTTATGGCGATGGTCTTCAGACTCGTGATTTTGTTTTTGTAAAAGACGTGGCAAAGGCTTTTGCTTTGGCATTAACGAAGCAGATGGATAGAGGGGAGTTTCTTGTCTGTAATGTTGCAACTGCCAAGAAAACATCTCTTCTGGGTTTAGTGGAAGCTCTTAGAGTAAACTTCCCTGAATGGAACTCCGGAATTGAGTTTAAGCCTTCGCGTCTTGGTGATATACTTGAATCTCAGGCTGATATTTCCCGGGCAAAGGAAATTGGTTTCCATCCGGAGTTTGATATTATGGCCGGACTCGAGCGACTTGTAAGGTTTGAAGATGTTAAGGTTTAAAAAGCCAGTTGGCTAAGTACATTAAGCTGTCCTCTACTACATTAATCGGTTGCAGTTATTACTGTTTCCTTTAGATCCCTAACCCGACCCGGAATAGTGTTGGTGTCTTTTCTCACCTAAAAATAATTACTTGAAATGCAATTCATTGATCTTGCAAAACAACAGGCATTAATTAAAGATAAGCTCGATGTGCGCATTCAGGCTGTTCTTTCACACGGTAAATACATCATGGGACCTGAAGTAACCGAGTTAGAGGATAAGCTTAAAGCTTTTGTTGGTACAAAACACTGTTTGAGCTGTTCTTCCGGTACGGACGCATTGCTTATTCCGTTAATGGCATGGGGAGTTGGGCCTGGAGACGCTGTATTGACAACGCCTTTCACATTTGTTGCAACGGCTGAAGTCGTGCAGCTTGTTGGCGCTACACCTGTTTTTGTTGATATCGATAGCGAAACCTTCAACATCGATCCTCAGAAACTTGAAGAGGCGATCAAAAAAGTTATTTCCGAAGGCAAGCTAACACCTAAGGCTATTATCCCTGTAGACCTGTTCGGTCTGCCTGCCGATTATCATAAGATTGAAGCAATCGCCAAGAAATATAACCTCTTGGTTCTTGAGGATGCTGCTCAGGGATTTGGTGGCGCGATTGGAAATAGCAAAGCATGTAGTTTTGGTCATGCTGGAGCAACATCGTTCTTCCCTGCAAAACCGCTTGGTTGCTACGGTGATGGCGGTGCGCTCTTTACAAATGATGATAACATGGCTGAGATTTTCCAGTCTATCCGTGTACATGGAATGGGCTCGGATAAGTACGATAACGTAAGAGTTGGGTTAAATGCACGCCTTGATACATTTCAGGCGGCTATCCTGCTTGAAAAATTTGCCTGTTTCCCAAAGGAAATTGAATTGAGAAACCATGTGGCTCGCTGTTATGCAGAGAAGCTGAAAGGTAAAATCAAAACTCCATCGATTCCGGAAAATTATACTTCCGTTTGGGCACAGTATTCTGTTCTTGCCGAGTCCTCGCAGCACAGAAATCAATTACAGGCAAAGCTCAAAGATGCGGGTGTGCCGACAGCGGTCTACTATCCGAAACCGTTGCACTTGCAGACTGCATTTAAGCACTTGGGATATAAGTATGGTGAGTTCCCGATATCAGAAGCGATTAGCGAATGCGTTTTCAGCTTACCGATGCATCCATACTTGACCGAAGAGGAAATTGATCTTATTAGTAAACAATTTTAATAATGGAAGGGCGAATGCTATGTTAAACCAAATGACTCTTAATCATCAGGATTCTGGACGATCGAGGAAGGTTTGTGTTGTTGGCGCCGGTCGTTGGGGAAAAAACCATGTTAAGACATTTGCCGATCTTGGTGTGCTCGCAGGAATTGTTGAGACCAATCAGGATGCGCTTCTTTCATTAAGGAATCAATATCCTGACGTAAAGCTTTTTACCAGTGTTGAGGCTGCGTTGGAACATGATTTTGATGGTTTTACGATTGCAACACCGGTTCATACCCATTTCGATGTGGCCAAAAAAATTATTGAAAATGGCCGCCACGTTTTGGTTGAGAAACCTATTACCATGAAGAGTTCTGAGGCTCTTGAGCTTAAGAAACTTGCTGATGAAAAGAAAGTAAATTTGATGGTCGGCCATGTTCTTCTCTTCCATCCGGCATTTCGGAAGATCAAAGAGTTGATTGAGACAGGCATTCTTGGAGAACTTCAATACGTTTATAGCAATCGCTTAAACCTCGGGACAATCCGTACTGAGGAGAATGTATTCTGGAGCTTTGCGCCACATGATATTTCTCTTTTCCAATATCTGACGGACTCGTTCCCACAGGTTATTGCTTCAAGTGGTGCTATGATTATTCAGGATGGACTTCATGACACTACTATTACGACGATCAAGTATCCGGGTAATGTTACAGGTCATATTTATGTAAGCTGGCTGCATCCGTTCAAAGAGCATAGGTTTGTTGTGATCGGCTCAAACGGCATGATCCGCTTCGAGGACTCGATGGAAGGAAAGCCGCTCGTATTTTACGATAAGGGTGTTGTCTGGCAAGCAGGTAAACCGCAGGCAAGAGACGGAGCAGTAAATCATATCGACTATGATAAAACAGCGCCTCTGACACTCGAGCTCAAGTATTTCGTGGATCATCTTGAC
>JAAXWV010000080.1:4914-6322 GCA_013334845.1 Candidatus Roizmanbacteria bacterium
GTCAAGATGATCCACGAAATACTTGACGGAACGCCAGTTCAAATTGCCAATGCGCAGAACGCAGTTGAAGTTATGCAAATTTTGGAAGCCGCCACTGAAAGCTTAATGAAAGGCCAGGATCAATCCACGGTAAGCCTTCAAAAGTACGCCTCATAAAAAAAATCGCCGCTGAATGGTATCTTCCACTACTGTTCAGCGGCGTTTTCGCTGCTGAAAACATAAACACTTAACCTCATTACGTCCAAAAATGGAAAATAAACCACCGTTCGTTCACGAATCAAGCTATGTTGATGATAATGTTAGCTTAGGAGAAGGAACAAAAGTTTGGCATTTTTCTCATGTTCAGTCAGGCTCTCAGATTGGTAAAGGGTGTTCAATTGGGCAGAATGTTAATATCGGTAATAACGTAAAAATCGGTGATTTTGTAAAAATTCAGAACAACGTTTCTGTTTATGAAGGCGTAGAACTGGAGGATTACGTGTTTTGTGGGCCGTCGATGGTCTTTACCAATATTTTAATGCCAAGGTCTGAGTTTCCTCAAAGAGGCACTGAGTTTTATCTTCGGACATTGATAAAAAAATCTGCGTCTATTGGGGCTAATGCTACAATTGTCTGCGGTGTTACTGTCGGTGAGTATGCTTTAATTGGTGCTGGAACTGTTGTGACCAAAGATGTGCCCGCGCACGCACTGGTATTGGGGAACCCGGGAAGAGTTGTCGGGTGGGTTGATAAGAAAGGTCACCGACTAAAATTCAATGATAAGGGGATCAGTGAGTGTGGGAAATTTAAAAAGGATGGCCAACAGCTTGTAAGATTGGCTGACTAAGCCGTTCCCTAAATAATAATATGATTATGGGTAATATTGCGGCACATGCAAGTATACCAGGAATTGCCCCAGTAGGGGCAAACTCCTTTAAGAAAGATATTTTTATTGATTTTTTAATGATGACAGGATTATTTCTGACGTCATTTTTTTCAGTCTACTTCATACAGGGAGTTTTTAATTATTTATTTTTTCTTCTTCCGCGGGCTTAATTGTTCCCTTTTTATATTCACCATAATCTTTTTTATTTTCTATTGGTTCTTTTCTTTCGAAGGAAGTTTAACAGGATCTCAATCTTTATACAAGTCTGTCATAGAAACGTTCAACAATATTTTATTAGATACACCGATACCCATTGAGCGCATTTATAATGTTTCAATATCTTTAAACAATACCGCAAACAGAGATGCTTTTATTAACAGCATGACGTCCATTTTAAACACCTATCACTTCGATGGAATTGACATAGATATAGAGCACGGTAATTCAATACTGGCAAGCGGAACGATTGCAAACCCGACATCTGTGGATTGCATTAATTTAATCTATGCCATCAATCAGATTAAAACAAATTATTTTATCGCC
>JAAXWV010000081.1 GCA_013334845.1 Candidatus Roizmanbacteria bacterium
AGCTACAGGCATGGATTTTGATCGTTTCACAAGGTCCATGCTGTTGGCTCAGGGAGGCTTTGCTGCTTTTTTACAAGCGGCACCAGATGAGCGAGCCCCAATCCTGGAGCAGATAACGGGTACAGAGATCTATAGCAAGATATCTATCCGTGTCCATGAGCGCCGTTCCGAAGAACGAAAAATACTGGACGCCCTGCAAGCGGAACTGGCCGGGATGCAGCTGTTGACCTCGGAAGAGGAGCAGCAACTTGCCGAGATCCTGTATCAGAAGGGTCAACAGGACAATGAACTCACAAAGCAGCTGACCCAAAAGAACCAAGGTATAACCTGGATTGAGAGCATGGTCCGCCTACAAGATGAATTGTTGGCGCTTGACATGGAAAAATCTGAATTACAGAATAGGATTGATACCTTTGCGCCTGAACAGAAGCGGCTTCAACTTGCTAATCAGGCTCTTGAACTTTCTGCTGATTATGCGGCCTTGACCGCCATCCGCAATAAACAAGATGTAGACAGGGGATCGCTGGGCGAATGCCAGAAGTTCTTCCCCAGCTACACTGATGCGGCCAAGCAAGCAGAAGACACCTTTAAGATGGCCTCTGAACAACTGGCAGCACGAAAGGTAGAACAGCAAACGGCACTGCCAATCATTAGAAAGGTTCACGAGCTTGACCTGAAAATCAACGAGAGGGATACCCCTATTAAAGCTGCGCGTGATTTTGTTGCTGATCTTTCGTCTTCTTTCGAGACGCTTCAAAATAAGCAGAAAAGTGATTCGGAAGATTTAGTCAACCGACGCAAGGATTTCGATGAGCTACAGGCCCTTCTAATAGCATCTCAGGCGGATGAAAAGCTGGTTGAACATCTCGCTGGGTTGCATAGCCGGTTCGATTCGTTAAAGGTTCTTTCTGGGCAGTTGACGGACAAACATGAAGAAATAACGCTAGCTGAAGCACAGCACAAGGAGGTGGTAAGAACTTGGCAGGAAGAGATGACCTGTCTGGAGAAGGAGAGACGTAGTCTGGATGTAACACATGTGCTGCTGGCTGATAAGCAATCCGATCTTTTGAAAACCCTTGCAGGGCAGGATGTGGCTGCGTGGAGAAAATACCAATCGGTACTGACTGTCCAGAAAGACCTTATCGGTAAGACATTTGAGGCAGCCGAATCCCTGAAGAAATCTCAGCAAATCAGCATCCAACTCGAATGTCGACAAACGACCCTCAGGCATGATGAAACGACCCTGGCCAGCACGCTCGCAAATCAAAACGAAAAGCAGGCGATGCTCGAAAAGGAAGTGACCCTGCTTGAAACCCAGTTGATGCTTCTCAAACGAATTGAGGAGCTGGAAGAAGCTCGCAGTCTTCTTCAGGATGGTGAGCCCTGCCCATTGTGCGGCGCCAAGGAACATCCATTTGCAGAAGGAAATATCCCTGTCCCTGATGAGACACAGCTTAGCCTTTTCACGATGAGGGGCGAGCTGAAGTTGGTAGTTGGAAATATCTCTGACCTGAAGGTCAAGTTTGCGAACGTGGGCAAGGATCTCGAGCAAGCGGTTTCCTCCAAGAAGGAACATTCTGAGAAAATTGCTGAAGTCAGTCGGGAGATCAGTGAAAACTGCGCGGAATTACACTCCGACCAGAAACTTGTTTTGTCCGATCCTGTGTTTACCGAGAAGCTTGAATGTCTTCAGAAGGAGAACTCCCGTCAGCTTATTAGTGCTACCAGCATTTTGGAGACTGTTGATTCCATCGAAAAGGAATTGGCTACACTGCGGGATTCACAGGAAAAAGCCAAGGATTCAGTTACAAAAAGAGAACATGATACCCTGGCTGCTGCTCACAAGAAAGATTCTGCCGAACAATTGCTGGAGAGGTTAAGAAAGGAAGCGTCAGGATACCAAGAGCAACAGGAAATGGCGCTCTATTCACTACAGAAAGAGATTGAACTTTACGGAATTCCATCCATCACTGTCGATACGATAGATATTGCCTATAAGAAACTGGTGGTGCGTCGAGATCTGTGGGTGTCTCGAAATAAGCAAAAGTCAGAATTTGAACAGAGGATAGCAGCTCTCGAAATACAGATGCGTCATCAGGCCGAGCAGATCATTAAGACTGAAACCGATATCAAGAAGCAGCAAGAGCTATTGTCTGGAATGTTGTGTGATCATGATGCCCTTCATCGTGAACGGCGCGAGCTGTTTGGGGATAGAAAGACTGAAGATGAAGAAACTCGACTTTCTGATGCCATCGAATCCGCCGACAAGGAACTGGATGGTGCTCGTAAGAAATTTTCAACGGCCAATCAAGAGCTCAGTCAACTGAAAGCCAAAATCGATGAATTGGAGAAAGTAATTTCCAATTGGGATATCCAGCTGAAGTCGGTGGATGAAGCTTTTCAGGCGCGGCTGAAAACATCCGGTTTTACCGACGAGGAAAATTACAAATCCTCCTGCCTCTCCGAAAGCGAGCGCAGGCGAGTGGGGCAGCTTGCACAGAAACTGTCTGACGAGACAATCGAAATTGCCTCGAAGGAGCAAGAGAAAAGAGAGATGCTGGGTGCAGAGCTGCAGAAGAACATTACCGATGAACCCTTGGATGACCTCAAGAATGCAGTTGTGGAGGTATCAGGAACACAAAGGGATCTCCAGCTGGAAATCGGTGGCATTCAACAGAAGCTCAAAGACAATGACTATTTAAAACAACGTTACCAAGAACGTGTTTATGTTATTGATGCACAACAGCTTGAATTTACAAGGTGGGATTTGCTACACGAATTGATTGGCTCTGCAGACGGAAAGAAATACCGAAATTTTGCTCAGGGGCTAACCTTCGAAATAATGATTGGTCATGCAAACCGGCAACTGCAGAAATTGACTGACCGTTACCTGCTTATCCGTGATGATGCTCAGCCTTTGGAACTCAATGTGATCGACAACTATCAAGCGGGTGAGATTCGGTCCACGAAGAACCTATCAGGTGGTGAGAGCTTTATTGTCAGCCTTTCGCTAGCACTGGGATTGTCCCATATGGCCAGTAAGAATGTTCGAGTAGACTCTCTTTTCCTTGATGAAGGTTTCGGTACGCTGGACGAGGAAGCCCTAGATACCGCCCTTGAAACCCTTGCGGGCCTGCAGCAGGACGGCAAGTTGATTGGCGTGATTTCGCATGTACCTGCACTCAAGGAACGGATCAGTACCCAGATTCAGGTGATGCCGCTAACCGGGGGCAGGAGTCAGATATTAGGGCCTGGATGTAGGAAATTAACTGTTACGGAACGAACATCTTTGTTCCTGACCGGGTGATCACAGTAGATCGAAAGTAACATTACGGTACACTAAATCTCGTTATACTTATGTCAACATTCTTGTTAGATATTCTTAAGCAAGAAGCTCAATACGGTTATTGTGATGAGGTTCGTATAGTTGCAATTCGTGAACTGGCTAATTATCGGAATCAAGATACTGATATTGCCTTTACACTAAAAAGCTTGGCATTAAATGCGAGTTCAGGAAAAATATGGAAAGCAGCTATACACGAATTGGTGCAAGGATGGGGCAATGATCCATATATCCATTCTTTTCTCAGAGAGCATGCTTCGATTTTTGACACATGGGATGACTTCCACTGGTATGTAATTGCCGAGCTTCTTTATGCCAACAGAAGTGATTCCGATATCTGGGATTTTTTGAAAAAAAGCATTATTGAGAGTTCTGGTATTTATTATAGGTGCCGACTTGTTGCGATACGGGCTCTGGCTCGTCAAAGAAATTCAGATCCTGATACTTTACCATTCTTAAAAAAACTTGCCACGTTAAATCGAAGATCAGAAGAATATTTTAGCGACTATGAGATTCGTATTATTTCTATACGAGAAATACAACGGATATGGGGCGGAAATGCTGATATTTTTGTTTTTTTAAAACAGCGTCTTTCAAAAGAGAATGATGAATTGGTACGTGCTGAAATAATTCATGAGCTTTCACATGGGTGGAAAAATGAGTTTGAAACTGTTGAAATTTTGAAGAAATGCGCTATTGAAGACAAGGGCGGAGCCGTCCGTTCAGCCGCTATCGATGAGCTTGGATACGGATGGGGCAAAGAGATTTTTACTATTCAAATTCTTATTGATCGAGTCAAAAATGATCCCGATCCAATGGTCAGAGTGGTAGCAATCGAAAATTTAGGAAAGAATTATCCTGCCTATCAAGAAATTCTTACACTTCTAAAGTATCAAGCGGCAAAGAATAGAAATGGAGAAGTCAGGGACATCGCCATTCGAACTCTGGCCCGAAATACTAAAAACGATTTGGAATTATTAAATATTCTCAAAGAGAAGGCTCAAAAAGACAGGCACAGTGGTGTTCGTGAAACTGCCCTGTCATTGTTGTCTGTACTGGCTAAAGATGACCCTGATACTTTCGTGATCCTGAAGCAAAAAGCTCAAAATGACAAGCAGGATAATGTACGAGATACGGCACTTCGAGAACTTGTATCGAGTTGGAGGCATGAGCCGGAAGTTTACGATATATTAAAATCAATGTCGAAAGACAGCAGTTTGTATGGTACTCAAGTGCTTGCGCTGGAACTGGTTATATCTTACTATAAAAAGAATAATGAGGTCTTAGCCATTTTGAAGAGCATTGCCCTTGACCCGGTTAGCAGTTCCGAGGCCCGAATACTGTCGATTCGAGAACTTGCAAAAACATGGCAACAAGACACTGAGAGTTATTGGGTTATCAAAAAACTGTCAGGTAAGGAAAGTGACTGTATTACTGACGATGAAGATGATGATTATGACCTTGATGTGAGAGTTGCTGCTCTTCAAGAACTTGCTTGGAATTGGAAGGATAAGCCGGAAGTATTTTCTCTTATCATGCGCATCGTAGAGGATGGTGATGAGTCAAGGGTCTTTGATACCGCATTCAACCTACTACTTGAAAGTTGGAGTGAGAATGCTGATGCGCAGTTTCTCATCATGCGTTATATAGAGGTTGATGATGAATCAAGAACGTTTAAAGCTGATTTCAAAGAACTTATAAGTGGTTTGAGTAATAATGATGATGAGAGGTATCTTGTCATTGAGAAATTTAAGGATAAGCGCTTTAATAAATCGTTTCAGAGGGATTGTTCGCTTCGTGTTAAGGCTTTATATAAACTGATTTCAGCATGGAAGATTGATTATGACATGTTAGATTGGCTTAAGAAAAATGCTGAGGAGTATGCCGACAAGGAATGGCAACTTGCGATACTTCGTGAGCTAGATACTCGCTGGCCATACGACAATGAGATTACGTTATTTAAAAATAATGTAATCAGAAAGATGAGTGGGTTTACTACAGGATTCATTACACCGACACATACTCTAACTACCATATATGATTCAGGGTATATGGATGTAAATCACGTTGAGGCTCCAGAAATTTTTTCGGTAAAGCATCTTTGTGTTGATATTGATAATAACAGTTATAAAGCGGTAAAAATAAAAAGTCAAATATGGATGGCTGAGAATTTGAACGTCAGTCATTATAACAATGGCGATCCGATTAAACATGCAAAGAGTAATTTGGAATGGCAAGATGCCAGTGATAATGGTGTTGGGGTGTGGTGTTATTTAGATAATGATGATTCAAATGGTAATGTTCTGGGAAAACTTTATAATTGGTATGCGATTAATGATCCTAGGGGTATTTCGCCGTCAGGATGGCATGTAGCAAGTGATCAGGACTGGAAAGAACTAGAACTTTATATAGGAGTAAGCAGAGATGAACTGGATGAAGATAATGATCTTCGCGGAGAATCAAATAATGCAGGTTTTTTTTTAAAAGCACCTTCATTTTTAGTTGAAGATATAGAGGAGAACTATGGTTTCAATGCATTGCCGACAGCCCTCAGACACGATAGTGGTGATTTTGAATACCATGAATGGTGTTATATATGGACTTCTAGTCAAGAAGATACAGGCCTCGCATGGGTAAGAATTTTGTTTGATAGAGGGGGGGGTATATCTCGCTTAAGCCTTCACAAAGGATATGGATTTTCGGTCCGTTGTATTCAAGATTATTGAGATGGATCGAGTGGCATTCGACGGGAAATAACCGTCCAAGTGAATTTATACGATAAGATTACAGTATGAAAAGCTCTGCTCCCCTCGCCCAAATATTTGTTGTATAATGTTGATTATGTAAAGTTACAGATTGATCGTATCCTTTTGATTTAATGATACTTACGGCGCTTGGCAGGAATGCGGTATTTGGCGATTGTTTGTAAAAATCTTAAAGTGATGGAAACAAACCAGCAGGAT
>JAAXWV010000352.1:0-296 GCA_013334845.1 Candidatus Roizmanbacteria bacterium
TGCAATACCTGCCGGTTTCCTGCTCCAGTAACGGCCTCTTCGCGATCTATTCGTTCGATAATCCCGTTCCGGCTCGCCATATCGATCATGAGAAGTTTGCCTTGCTTGAGGAGGCCGGGCGCAACAGGAGGAAAATTGCCATGACCTATAGATCGTCATCGAGGCAGGCGGTAAAAGAGCGGATCGTCCACTCTTACCGACTCCATTACGATCAGTCAACCGGAACATGGTATCTCATCGGTTACTGTGAATATCGTAAAGCCGTCAGAACCTTCGCAGTCGGCCGTCTTCGTTTG
>JAAXWV010000352.1:306-1939 GCA_013334845.1 Candidatus Roizmanbacteria bacterium
AATATCCGAATCCTTCAACATCGACGAATACTTCGCAAAAGCTTTCCATCAGACTATCGGACCGGCGTCATACGATATTACCGTCAGATTCACGCCATATCAGTCCCAATGGATCAGGGAACGCCGCTGGCACCCCACCCAGGAAATACGGGAGCATGAAGACGGCTCGCTGACACTTTCGCTGAGCGTCGGCGCGCTCGATGCGGTCAAACGCTGGATCATGCAGTATGGATCGCAGGCTGAAGTCCTTGAACCCGAAGAGCTGCGGGATATGGTGAGAATGGAGGTGAAGGAGATGGAAGAGGTGTATGGCAGAGAAATATAGAAGTTATGAAAAAGATTAATGAAAATATTGCTTTAGCACATGTTACGGGTGATCGAAAGCAGTTATTGGTTGAGCACTTGTATAATGTCGCAAAGTTGTCACGTTCTCATGCAAACAAAATAAGATTACCATTGCATGGGGAATTGATAGGCTTGCTTCACGATCTTGGAAAATATAGTACAGAATTTCAAAATTATCTGAAATCTGCAATCGGGCTCTTAAATCCCGATGAAGATGAGGATTTTGTTGATGCAAAAGGTCTTAAAGGAAAAATAGACCATTCCAGTGCAGCATCTCAGTTTGTTTGGCAAAAACTATCAACACAGGGAAAATTAGGAACGATTGTTGGCCAAATCCTTGCGTTATGTCTTGCTTCTCACCACTCTGGTTTGATCGATTGCCTGAATTCAGGAATAAATAGTCCTGTTGAGGATACCTTTACAAAACGGATGAAGAAAGCTGATCAACGCACTCATTATTCTGAAGTACTTGAAAAATCTGATAAGAACATTTTTGATCATGTAAAAGAGATAATTGATAATCCGGAATTTTTCAACGGATTCGAACACGCAATTCGAAGTATTATGCTTTCTGGTTCAGCAAAAAGCGATAAAATTATACAAAACCAAATAGGTTTACTTGTTCGATTTTTATTCAGTTGTCTTATTGATTCTGACCGCTTTGATTCAGCGTGTTTTGAGAATCCTGCGAGGGTCAGGTACATAACAGATCGAGGGGCCTCAAAATGGGATGGCTTAGCATCACGACTTGAGGAGCATTTGTGCCGGTTTAAACAGGAATATCCGATTGATCAGCTCCGCCGAGAAATTGCAGAACACTGTCTGAATGTAGCTAAAAGAGATAAAGGTATCTATACACTTACAGTCCCAACAGGCGGCGGAAAAACACTTGCTAGTCTTCGTTTCGCGTTACACCACGCAAGGATTTATAAGATGGATCGGGTGATATACATAATTCCTTTTACTTCTATCATTGACCAAAACGCTCTGGTTGCCCGGCAGATTTTAGAGCACGAAGGAGTGACCCCCGGAAGCATAGTACTTGAACATCATTCGAATCTGACACCCGAACAGCAAACATGGCGGAGTAAGGTCATTTCCGAGAACTGGGATGCACCTATTGTTTTTACAACAACTGTTCAATTTCTGGAAACACTTTTTGGAAGCGGCACTCGTGGAGCGCGTCGTATGCACCAGTTGGCAAACAGTGTTTTGATATTTGATGAAATTCAAACTTTGCCGGTCAACTGTATTCACCTTTTCAACAATGCAATCAATTTTCTGGTTG
>JAAXWV010000353.1 GCA_013334845.1 Candidatus Roizmanbacteria bacterium
TCATTTCGGTTTGACAACTCCCGAGTGTGGTCCCCTTTTGCTAAATGATCTCTCCAGTCGTGGTGCGCAGCTTGTATCGAATAAAAGCAGTTACTCATTGCTTTCTGATAGCCGTCTTTATATCTAGCTAAATATCTTGGGGAAGTGACGCATGATACAAGGTTGCGTATATTTGAATAATTACAATCGTATACGATATCTGAAGCTTCGGCAAATGCACTTAAACCAGCCCAAACGTATGAGGTACCAGAGATTAATCCAGTACTATATTTTTGTTTGGCTACAGACACAGAATTTTCTAATGACTGAACTTTTATTCTCTGTTCATCACCAATTTGTCTTACCGTTTCTGGCCTCGTAAAAGAAGCATTAATCGCCCCGTCAGTCTCTGTCATAAGCCCTATAGTATATATGAATAACGAAGGAAGGTCAATTCATATTCCAATAACTATTCTTATGAGTATAAAAAGAACTAGTTGAGCTCAACTTAGCTCTCTCGATCAATCATGTACCTTTATTTACAGCTCTATATCTTTTGTTTTCCTTTCAATCCCACTATCACTATTAACAATATCCTTGTCGCAATCTGTATATCCAAAACTATCATATTTTCGTTTTATTCGTTCAACACTTTCAATGATTGCATTTTTCCTTATGTGTTGTGATATTAGTAAATGCAGTAACTCCCAATCCAGGAATTTTACGGCGATGTAGCTGATGAAGTTATATTGGGAATTATCTCGCTCAACGATCGACTGCATAAACCTTGTTACAGTTTCTATCTTCCTTCGGGAACTTTGGATACACATACCTTTTCCGTGGCCGAAATATAATACTCGGCAGGATATGGATTGATAAGAATTAGTTAGTAATTACTTGGAGTATAATTTAAATATGAATACTACCGACCCACAAGATGAGTTGTTTCCCATCGTTGACGAGGAAGACAATGTAATTGGCTCGATCACCCGTCGGGAAGCCCATCGGAGCCCTCATCTTATCCATCGTGCCTCTGCGGTGCTAATATACAATCAAAAAGGGGAGATGCTTATCCAAAAAAGAAGTATGACAAAAGATACGTTTCCTGGATGTTGGGCGTATAGCGTAGGCGGACATGTAGGATATGGTGAAAACTACCTCGAAGTTGCAGTACGAGAAACAAAAGAAGAGATTGGAGTAGATGCCAAGGCTGATGAGTTTCGCCAATTGGGTAAAATACGTGTTGCCGATCCGGCTGAACAAGAGATGATGACCGTTTACGAACTCACCATACCCGACGAGACCCTCCTAAAACCTCATCCCCAGGAAGTCGCCGAACTGAGGCATGTTGATAAGGAAACCTTTGAACAAATGCTGAAAACGGAAAAATGGACTGACGCCTCAATTGAGGTCTTTCACAACTTTCCTGTATTTTATTCATCTGCGACATTTTCATAATTTTGCAACTTAGCTGAAGGCGTGTTATTTGGCGTACGAAAGTATATCGTATATTATGCGCGTAACTGTCTATCTGCAATAACAGACGGATTTAAAGAAATGAAACTGCTCACTACGTGATTAATTTTTACGGTAATTTTACTTTTTAAATATAGAGCTTTACTCTCTGTCGGGATTATGATTCAGAGCAGGTTCAAACCGTTAACGGAAATTCGCAAAATGAAAATAAATCAGCATCAGCAGGCTTTCAAAGAGGATATTGAAAAGAGCAGGGAAGAGTTGGGCAAACGTCCTGACTGGTTGAAAGTACGCCTTCCTACCGGACACAATTATAAAGAAGTGCATGAGCTGATGCGCAAGTCAAAATTGAATACGGTTTGCGAAGAAGCCAAATGTCCAAACATAGCTGAATGCTGGAATCATCGAACTGCAACATTTATGATCCTCGGTGATACTTGCACACGAAGCTGTGGATTCTGTAATGTTAAA
>JAAXWV010000082.1 GCA_013334845.1 Candidatus Roizmanbacteria bacterium
CTCGTTAAGAGCGAGATGCTCTACCAGTTGAGCTATTGGCCCTAATTCTGATACTACTTCAAGTATCAATTCGAATGAATGAAATTATATCATACCGGATCGGTGTTAGGAAGGATATTAGGTATAATGGGGGTATGGCATCAATCGAGGTAAGCGGACAAACTCCTCAGCAGAAGAAAGAATATTCATTTCGCACAGCCGCACGAGGTGTCGCTCTCCTTGCTATTGGAATATCTTTCGTTGTTAGAAATGCGGCTGTACTCGTAGGCGGAGCAGGCTACCTCGCGCTCGATAAGTTCTTTCACAAAAAGTCCAAGTAAGTGAAATTACATATTCACACTCTTTTTAAACAAATCCATGAGTTCCTGTGGCGAATCGGGAAATGGTCGTCCCGTTTTTTCAAAAGTACCAGCCATGTTTTTCACCTGATCGATTGCAGCTCCGGGTACTCCACTCATTTTATCCCGATTTTCATCAATTGCTTGCTGAAAGCCAGGCCAGTTGTGCTGTTTCATACTGTTCCAAATCTGGTTGGCAGTATCCATCGAGAACATATCCATAAATATCACCTCCTTTCATAGGTTAGATTCTAATATTTTCATATTAATATCGTGCCGAAGTTTGGTAATGAAGTTGTAATATTCTGTTTGAGGGTGTATCCTCATAGAAAATATGTTTGTCCATGATATCCATCTGAATATGAGAGATGTCGTTGATAAGCTCATTAAAGCTTCGCTTGAGGCGGTGGATGCAGAAAAATGCACCACTTCCCTACTCCAAAAGAAAAAATTCTTCGATAAAAGCACTTCGATCGACGTGATTGCAGTCGGCAAGGCCGCGATTCCCATGTTGAATGCCGTCATCGGAGAGTATTCCTCCAAAATAACGGGTGGAATTGTAGTTACTAAAGCAGGATGCGCGACTAAAATAGCGGGACACCATAAAAACATAAAGGTATGGGAAGCAGCACACCCAGTTCCCGACCTCACTTCACATCTGGCCGGGAAAGAAGTGATGGACTTTATTCAGAGCTCTAAAGCGGATACGATTGTTTTTCTTATTTCCGGAGGAGGTTCGGCTCTTATAACAAACCCTCAGGAAGATATTACTCTTCACGATGTTCAGAATGTCACCAGGCTTCTTATTCAGTGTGGAGCATCTATCAATGAATTAAATATCATCCGTAAACATATCGATCAGGTGAAAGGCGGAGGCCTCACGAAACTCATAGCTAAAAATCAGCGAGTTTATACTCTTGTGCTGAGTGATGTTGTTGGCGATCGTATATCAACGGTCGCATCAGGGCCTACTGTACCAGATGAAAGTACGTTTGAAGAAGCGTTGGGCGTATTGCGCAAGTACCAACTTATACGTATGGCACCTAAGCGGATAGTGAATTACCTGAAACGAGGAGCACAGGGAGAAATACCTGAAACATTGAAACCTCATGATGAAATCTGTAGGCAAGTCCAGCATTCACTTGTCGGATGTCTCGGCGATGCTGCTTTGGCGGCTAAAAAAATGGCTCACAGCCTGGGAATTCACGCTCAAATTCACTCAATTTCCATCGAAGGTGAAGCACGTGCCATTGGGAAACAATGTGCAGTACTTGCGACAGAAGCTTTAAACAATAGAGATTCTCTACCAAAGCCAGCGTGTATTATTCTCGGTGGTGAGACAACCGTCATCCAGCGAGGAGGCGGCGAGGGCGGACGGTGTCAGGAACTTGTTTTGTCGGCTCTCAGAAAATTGGGAGACTGTAAAGATCTTTGCTTAGCCGCATTTACCACTGATGGCACCGACGGTGGTACGGACGCTGCAGGTGCTTTTATTGACGAGCAGATTGCTCTTGATATACAGAAAGAGAAACTGAATATTAAATCATATCTTGATGAAAATAACACATACCCATTTTTCAAAAAGCTCAAGGGCCATATTAAGACCGGGCCTACTAATACCGGAGTAAACGACCTCATATTTTTACTAATTCAATAAGAAATAACGATGCAAAACGACATAAACTTACTCTATGAAATGGGATCCCTTCGCTTTATACAGCGCACCTGGCGACAGTTTCTCAATCTTAGCTTTGCAAACCTTGCCGAACACACATTGCGGGTTGTCTGGATTTCCCTCATTCTGGCTCGACACGAAAAGGCGGAAAACATTGAGAAGGTAGTAAAAATGGCCCTCATTCATGATGTCTCAGAGGGGAGAACGGGTGATGCAAACTATTTGACACGCGAATATGTAGTGCGCAATGAGGAAAAAGCAATTACCGATATGCTTAAGGACACCTCTCTCGCCCCTGAGTTTATCGATCTATGGAAAGAATACGAAAAGCACGATAGCATTGAGGCTCAAATTGTGAAAGATGCTGATAATCTCGATGTGGACTTTGAACTTCAGGAACAAAAAGCACGCGGCGGAGTACTGAATGACAAGTGGAAGGATATGAGAGAGTATGTATCAGAAAACAAACTCTATACCGAGAGCGCAAAAAAGCTGTGGAAAGATCTTCAGGGCTCTGACCCAAATGATTGGCATATGAAAGGCCAAAATCGTTACACTAGTGGCGACTGGAAACGCTGATTGACAAACATCCGTTGAAGAGCTATTATCACGATAGGCACCGTTGCAATTCGTAGACCATGGTGTGTCTACATTCCGTGCAAAGCTCATCGAAGAGCCTTCTTTAAAAATCCGCGACGAGGCGGACATTACTATTTTCTTTTTTCCTATGATTGCTCAGATAGCAAAAAAGTCTAGAAACATGTCTATTCTCTGGCTGGGACTTATTATGATACTTATTGGGTCGATAGTTGGCTACTTCGCGAAATCGTTCGCCGGTGCGTCGGCGGGGTCTTTTAATCCCGTAAGTATTAACTCCGGCGACACCTCGTGGGTACTTATCTCCTCTGCCCTAGTGATGATTATGACTCCTGCAGTCGGATTTTTTTACGGAGGGATGGTACGCAGTAAAAACGTCGTGAGCACCATCAAACAGACTATTGTAATCCTCTCTATAGTGAGTATCCAGTGGGTACTGTTCGGCTATAGCCTCGTTTTTGGAACAGATACTCATGGACTTATTGGAGGTTTCAATTTTCTTGGACTGCGGGGGGTCGGGTTTGCCCCGAATGCTGACTATGCGGCCACCATCCCGCACAGCGCATTTATGATATTTCAGGCGATGTTCGCCATTATTACTCCCGCCCTCATAATCGGCGCGTTTGCTGAACGTATTAAGTTTGGTACCCTCATTCTCTTCACGATACTCTGGACGACTTTTATCTATGATCCGGTTGCTCACTGGGTGTGGGGTATTGGCGGCTGGCTACGCGGCATGGGAGCTTTAGACTTTGCGGGGGGAACAGTAGTTCACATCACCGCCGGGTTCTCTGCTTTGGCAGCGGCTATACTGATAGGCAAACGTACTGGACTATCAAAGAGCGAAGGCATTTCCGCAAACAATGTCCCATTTGTGTTACTGGGGACTG
Source organism: Candidatus Roizmanbacteria bacterium (assembly GCA_013334845.1). Taxonomy (GTDB): domain Bacteria; phylum Patescibacteriota; class Microgenomatia; order UBA1406; family GWC2-37-13; genus JAAXWV01. The sequence goes on from JAAXWV010000082.1 coordinate 3,501, forward strand.
CTCTCTTGTGGTTTGGCTGGTTTGGTTTCAACGCGGGGAGCGCTCTTGCCGCGAATCAACTTGCCGTAAATGCGTTTGTGGTGACAAATATAGCGGCAGCGGCAGCGGCTCTCACGTGGATGTTTATGAGCTGGCATGAGCACAAAAAGCCAAGCGCGATGGCGACGGCAATAGGTGGAGTATGCGGCCTGGTAGCTATCACCCCCGCGAGCGGATTTGTGGGCCCCATCGCGAGCATTGCTATCGGAATTATCGGTGGCGTAGTAACTTACCTTGCTGTATATCTTCGGGGGAAACATATTCCTGTTGATGACACGCTCGATGTATGGGCAGCGCATGGAATGGGTGGTGTGACTGGCGCTATCTTAACCGGTGTCTTTGCCGAAAAGGTAATAAATAGTGCCGGTGCGAACGGAGCTCTATTTGGAAATATCGGTCTGGTTCCAATTCAGCTGCTGGCTGTAGGAGCAACTGCACTCTATTCATTTGTCGGCACTGTGATTCTTTTAAAAGCCATCGGGTACTTATCCTCGCTACGGGTAAGCGTGAAGGAAGAAGAGGAAGGGCTTGATATGGCAGTGCACGGAGAGATTGGATATCGTCTGTAATGTAATTCGAGTTGCAATTTAGGGGATTTGCCGGCATAATTCAGGTATTAATTGTGATAGTAAGCACAAAAAACATGATTCATCGATTAGAACTCGTGTCGAAAGTGTTAGATTCCCGGTCAGCAGTTCGCAGGGCTAAATTCCTGGAACTGAGCCTGGACGGTAAAATAAAAGATGTCACTATCGTTGATGTATATACGATAGACAGAGATTTTACTAAGCAGGAACTGAAGCAAATTGCTTCACTTTTGACCAATCCTATCACTCATGAAGCTCTCCTTGACAAGCCGGCACATCCCCCGTTTTCTTACGTAATTGAGGTTGGATTTCTACCCGGAGTAACTGACAACATCGCCACCACAGCTACTGAAACAATCCAAGATGCGTTAAAGCTGGAAAAATCCTCCGTTCCCTTCGTCTACACTTCACAGATGACGTTCATTGATGGAAATGTGAGCGAAGAAGATATACAGAAACTGGCCTCCAGTCTCTATAACCCGCTTATTCAACGAGTCGAAATAAAAAATTGCGCACAGTATGAAAAGGATCATGGAATGAGTAAAGTTGCCCCGAAAGTACAGCTTGAAGTACAACAAAATTCGGGGGTCGGTCAGGTTAATCTCGATGTTCCTGATGAAGAATTGGTAAAAATCGGTACTCAAGGTATAGAAAACACCGATGGCACACGCCGTGGTCCACTGGCCCTCGAGCTTGCCTATATGAAAACCATTCAGGCTTATTTCAAAAAGAAAAAGCGAAAGCCGACCGATATTGAGCTGGAGTCCATAGCTCAAACGTGGTCAGAACACTGTAAGCACACTATTTTTGCTGATCCGCTTGATGAAATAACGAGCGGACTTTACAAGACCTATATAAAAGCAGCTACTACTGAAGTAAGAAAACAAAAGGGCAAAGAGGATTTCTGTGAATCGGTTTTTACCGATAATTCGGGTGAAATTACGTTCGATGAGATTTATTCTGTCACCCACAAAGTCGAGACACACAACAGCCCTTCGGCGCTTGATCCGTTTGGGGGCGCGATTACCGGCATCGTTGGGGTAAATCGTGACGCAATCGGATTCGGTTTGGGAGCAAAACCGATTGTAAATACATACGGATTTTGTTTGGCCCATCCAGACGATAGTACTGTACTTTATCGTGATAAAAACCGTACTCAAAATTTACTTTCACCGAGAAGAATCATGGATGGTGTTATTCAAGGCGTAAACGTAGGGGGCAACTGCTCCGGCATTCCCAGTCCGCAGGGATTTTTATATTTTGATCCGCGATATCGGGGAAAGCCTTTAGTTTTTGCTGGTACTGTAGGTCTTATTCCAAAAACAGTAAACAAGAAAAGCTCCGATCATAAACAAGCAATGCCAGGAGATTATATCGTTATGGTTGGCGGCCGTGTCGGAAAAGACGGTATACACGGAGCAACCTTTTCTTCAGTTGCTCTCGATTCGGGCAGTCCGGCTACTGCAGTACAGATAGGCGATCCTATAACCCAGAAAAAACTAAGCGACGCGATCATTAAAGAAGCACGCGATCAGGAGCTGTATACGAGTATCACGGATGACGGGGCTGGGGGATTGTCCTGTTCTGTCGCTGAAATGGCAAAGGAGTCACAGGGCTGTAAAGTGGAACTGGAAAAAGTACCGTTGAAGTATCCGGGGTTATCCCCATGGGAAATCTGGATATCGGAATCACAGGAACGGATGACACTCTCGGTTCCGCCTGAAAAGTGGGATATCTTTAAGGCACTTATGGAAAGCCGCGGAGTCGAGGCTACGGTAATCGGCGAATTTACCGATTCCGGAAAATGTGAAGTATTTTATAACGGAGAAAAGATTGTCGATATTGAGCTTGATTTCCTCCATGACGGACTGCCCCAGAAAGAACTCACAACCAAACCAAGGGAAAATACTGAGTTAGACCCTCACATTGATCCGCCAGATGATTATACCGATACTTATTTAGATATGGTTGGCCGGCTCAATGTAGCCAGCTACGAGTTTTTATCCCGCCAGTATGACCATACCGTTCAGGGAAGCTGTGTTCTCGGCCCGTTACAGGGCAAGGGAAGAGTAAATTCGGACGCTTCTGTTATGCGTCCGGTACTTTCATCACACAAAG
>JAAXWV010000083.1 GCA_013334845.1 Candidatus Roizmanbacteria bacterium
ATTCAGGTGGCTCAGGCACAAGGATCAATCATGGTGCTTGCTGCCGAACATGGCCTGCCGGTAGAATTTTTGACCCCGCTCGAGATAAAACAGATTATCACCGGCTACGGAACCGCGGACAAATTATCCGTACTCAAGATGATACGTATGCTTGTCAAGGAAACAAAGGAGATTAAGCAAGACGATCAGATCGATGCAGTGGCTTGCGCATACGCTTACAGTACACTCAACCAGAATTTAATGTAAAATGAGTATATGAAACCAGTGATTTTAGTAATTATGGATGGATATGGGTTATCGACACCCAATCCGGGAAACGCAGTATACCTTGCCAATCCCCCCGTAATTACGCGCCTCATGAACGAATACCCTCATACTACCCTGAAAGCATCAGGTGAATCAGTTGGTCTACCTCCCGGCGAAGTCGGAAATACAGAAGTGGGACATATAAATATCGGGGCTGGACGAGTGGTATATCAGGATTTGTCGAGAATAAATATGAGTATTACCGACGGATCTTTTTATGCCAATCAAGCCCTTTTGAAAGCTGTTGCCTTTCTCCAAAAAACAGGTGGAAAGCTTCACGTTATCGGACTTGTGAGCGAAGGTTGTGTGCACTCATCACTCGATCATCTTAGTGCAGTACTGCACTTCGCCAGGGAAAATAAGGTGTCCCGGGTTTTATTGCATGCAATCACTGACGGTCGTGATTCCGCCCCCAACGCAGGCAGAGAAGTCGTCAAAAAAGTGGAGGATCAAATGAAAAAGGGTAATCTTGGTGAGATAGCCACAGTAACAGGGCGATACTATGCGATGGATCGGGATAGACGATGGGATCGGGTTGAGAAGGCGTATAAGTGTATGACCGAAGGAATTGGAAAACAGGCAGCGAGTGTTGACGAGGCTATAACCCAATCATATGATGCAGGGGTTACCGATGAATTTATCGAGCCGACCAACATTGTCAAGGACGGTAAACCAGTTGGACTTGTCGAAGAAGGTGATGCCGTGATATTTTTTAATTTCCGCATCGATCGTCCACGTGAGTTGACCAAGGCTTTTGTACTTAATGACTTTGAAACTGTCGCCAATATAGGTGGTTCTTACAATCCTCATGGTGTCGTTGCCCCATTTACCCGAACTAAAAAAATTGACAACTTATGCTATGTAACTATGACTGAGTATGAAGTTAACCTGCCTGTTGAGGTTGCTTTTCCACCATTTACGGTTCAGAAACCACTCGGTGAGGTAATAGCGGAACACAAATTTCCTCAACTTCATATGAGCGAGTCGGAGAAAGAACGCTTTGTAACCTTCTATTTCAATGGTCTTCATGAGGAACCATATCCACTTGAGGAACGCGTCATCATACACTCACCCAAAGTACCCACCTACGATATGATGCCGGAAATGTCCGCAGACGAACTTGTTTCTGTGGTAGTTCAAAAACTGTCTGAGGAAAAATTTTCATTTGTGGTAGTAAATTTCGCAAATCCCGACATGGTTGGACATACCGGCAATATTGAAGCAACAATAAAAGCAGTGAAAACAGTTGATACATGTGTCGGACAGATCGTAGAGGCAGCCCTCCAGCATGGATACACGTTGTTTATTACTGCGGACCATGGCAATGCAGAGCAAAAAATCAATCCGCAAAATGGACAAATCTCAACAGAGCATACTGGAAATCCGGTACCATTTATTGCTGTAAGCAGTTCACTAAAAAATAGGGGTGTCACTTTACTTCCCGGTATATTGGCTGATATTGCACCCACTGTTTTGGGAGAACTGGGAATACCCAAACCTCAAGAAATGACAGGAAGAAATCTTCTGGAACACGTAGAGTCTTAATTCGCTCCAACTCTCGCAATGATCTTTATCGCATATTGAGCCCCTTTTTCCATTGCCAGCTGTTCATCATGATGTTTAATAAACGAGGCAATAAACGCAGCAGTGTAGCCATCACCGGCCCCTGTGGTATCGAGCACTTTCTCCACCGGAAAAATGCGTTGATAACATACCTGGGTGTCATTATATGCATAACTTCCTTTTTTCCCATCAGTAACGACGAGCAACAGATTCTCTAATTTCGGAAAGTATATCTTTTTCATATTTTCACGAAAATTCAAAAAACGATACTGCTTTTTTACCAGATCGGAGAATTCGTATCCGTTCACTATCAAAACCGACGCATATTTTACCAGCTCGAGAATTTCTTCAGGGCGCCGACGACAATCCCTTACGCCAAGATTGAGGAACAGTTCACTATTATTATGATGAATGAATCGGGCCAGCTTAATCTTATCAGTGAGTGAGACATCAGGCAGGTTCCCCAAGTATACAGCTTTGGTTCTCAGCAGACCCTCAAGTTGTTTCGATGAATGAAACATATTCTGGTGAGGAGTCTGGTAGTTGATCACCGTTTTTTCTCCTTTATCACTTAGTAATATCGAAGAAATATTGAGATAGTCCTCGTCATGCCGGCAATAAAGGGTAGATACTCCGGAATCGCGGAGCTTTTCCTCAATCATTTTTTGAAAAGCATTTTTTCCTATCACTGACATAAGTGCGGTACGTGCTCCTTTTTTTTGAGCGCCAATAGCTACATTTGCTCCTCCTCCGCCAAGTGAGGTATGGAATTCATCGGTAAAATATTTTCCACCGGCTGCCAGTTGAAATCTGCCTTGAGAGAACGTAAGAGAATCACTCTTAAAGTACATATCTACCCCAACGGTACCAATAGAGATGAGATCAAACATAGTTTTTATTATACATAGATTCTTAAGATGAAAGTCAACGAATTATATTAGGGTGAGTACTGAATGATCTCTCCCGTATAATAGTCGCCCTGATATGCTTTTCTCCCTGGATAACGTTCGAAAAGCTTTTTATTTAGCACGTCACCAAGGTCTAAAGCATAGATGACATTATCCCGGAAACTTAGATCCATAAACGTACTGGTCACACCATACGTCCACCAGTTATCTGATGGCGCGATAAACACAATGGCATCTTTTAGACGCAATTTCTCGACCTGGTCAATAAGAGTACGCTGAGCATAATTAAAGTTTTTAAGCTCTCCTATATTGAGCGGAGTATAGTCATTTCCCCATCGAGGGTTATTACTTACCCGGTACCATCCTGTCATCGAGACTATACATAAGGCAAGTGCTATTCCATATGGTATAAGTAGTAACTTTCGCGTATCTATCTGCCTTATCCAGTCGGCATTATGAAAAACTGACCGATATATTTGCGGCATTTGTTCGATACCTAGTACAATTACAAGTATGAGGAATGGGGTCATTTCATACCAGAATCGCGGGCCATACATCATCCAGCTTCCCTGATAAAAAAAATATCCTAACGGTAATGCAACAATTATGCCCAAAAATAGATATTCCCATTTTGTCTTTTTTTTGAAAAAGAGAAAAATGAGGAAGAATATCCAACTCAGTCCAAAAGGCCAGCCAAGCAGTACCCGATCGAGCAGAAACATATTAGTGTATATATCCATCAGCCCTCCTCCAATAGTTCTACCCGGCCCAAACCCAAATTGACTCAGATAACCCACATTGTATGGCGACACGAGAGGATTTCCGGTAAGCAATACATTGTAAGCTAGATAGGAAATCATCATGAAGGCCATACCGGCAAGCCACCAAAGGGTTAATTTCGGTACACTCGGATTCTTCCTGAACCGGTAAAATAAAGCAATCGCGCAGAAAGGTATCAGTATCCAAAAAGCGGTATAGGGTCGTATATTGCAGAGAAATCCAAAGGCTAGGCCAGTAAGCAACGCATATGCCCAATGTTTTGTTTGAGCTGCTTTAATAAATAAGTATGTTGCCAGTAAGGTAAAAAGCTGAGCTGAATTATGTGACATGAAATTAGAAGCATTCATTTTTACAAATGGTGAGACAAACATAAAAAAAGCCGCCAGGAAGCCAATTCGGTTTGAATAAAGTGTTTTGCCCACCAGATAGGTCATCGCAATACAAAGCGCTCCGACAATTGGGGGGACAATCCAGGGAATATGAACAAGCACGCCGATTGCAAGTAAGAGCGGATGTCCAAAATTGTATTGTGAAAAGTATCTACCCTGAAAATGGACGAGCTGAAGAGGAAAATGCCAATCAAAGGGAATTGAGGTGAGGAACACCTTTCCTGAGGCAAAAATTTTTGCTTGAGTGAGATAAGCCACAGAATCGGGAACGTGCGGCATATGGTCAAGGAAATAATAATTTGTTACCGTATATTCAACAAGAGCTATTCCGACCAGAATAAAGGCGGCTTTATTCCAAAAATGAGAAGATGGCACATATAGCTTCACTATGTTATTTGACTTGGAAAGCCACCATATAATTGGCAATGTGACGAAAAAGATAAGAAGTGCAACGGCAACCCCACTAAACGGAATTTTAAGGATAGTCATCAGTACGCTGGGCCAAGAATATTCATGCTGGTAATTGCCACCCATAGAAAACTCAACCGGCAGAGCACGCCAAAATGAAGTAGTTAATACAAACACTATGAGGTCGAAGTATAAAATCCAGTTCATTTCAATACAGTATACAAGGTATAATGAGGTCATGCTTACTATAATTTGCGGTGAAGACGAAGTAGGTTCGCGCGCGTACGTAAACGATTTAAAGAAGCACTATGCTTCAAAAGGCTATGACATGTATGAAGTGGGTCCGAGAGATATTGGGTCAATTCTAAATGATGATTTGGGGGCTTCTTCTCTTTTCGGTTCACAGTCTGTCTACATAACCTCTGGTTTAAATTCGCTTATCGGGCGCAAAAAAACAAACAATGAGTTCCTCCAGCAGCTTGATCAGCTTAGTGTCGATCAGGACAAGATAGTCATTGACTGGGAAGAGGGGGTGTCACTGCGCGATATAAAGATTAAGAACGTGACTGCAATAAAAGAGTTCAAGCCTTCTCAAACCATTTTTGCTTTACTCGACTCTTGTTACCCGGGAAATAAAGCGCTTTTTATCACGATGTTATCTGCCGTTGGTTCATCACAGGAAGAAGGCTTTATATTCATTATGCTTGCCCGTCACATTCGTCAACTCCTTTTAGCAGCATACGACGCTCTTCCTGTCAACACACCACCGTGGCAGAAAAACAAATTGAAATCACTGGCGGGGAAGTGGTCTAAGCCAAAACTACTTCAGATGTATCATGGTCTGGCTCGCCTGGATCAGGGTTTAAAGACAAGCACAAATACATACGGTTATATTAAAGCCATAGAAATACTAGCGTGTTATTGCCTGTAAGTGGTATCATATAATCCTATTACTATTTATCTTAACCTATGAGTTTAAATCCTTCAGTTTTTAAGGCTTACGACATTCGCGGAATTTACCCCACTGATCTAGATGAACAAGGTATCGCATCTATCTCCAAAGGAATCTACTCATTTATGTCTAAAAAACTAAACAAACGGGATGTCTCGATTGTAGTCAGTCGCGATATGCGGCTGTCTTCCCCCTCACTTTTTGAAGCGGCTAAGCGGGCACTCATGGAATTGGGGGCGACAGTAATAGACATCGGCATTTGTCCGACCACTACGCTTTATTACGCAGCATTAAAGTATGGTTACGATGGCGGTTTTCAAATCAGTGCTTCACATAATCCAAAGGAATATAACGGAGTGAAATTCGTGATGGCTGAGAATGGCAAGATCCTTAAAATCGCCAAATCAAACGGAATGGATGAGATAAAAAGAATGGCCTTAGAGAATGATTTCTTACCTGCTGAATCTGGCGGAAACGTGATCGAAAAAACTACTGCTGTGCACGATGCAGTAGAGTATGCTAAAGAACTTGTCAACCTAACTCATATTAAGCCATTTAAGGTCGTTGCTGATGTAGCGAATGCGATGGGTTCGGTATATCTCAACGAAATGTATACGTTCCTTCCCGGGACATTGGTTCGTATGAATTTTGAGCTTGATGGAACCTTCCCGGTACATCAGGCGGATCCACTTCAGTTTAAGCTCCATGAAGCACTTCAAAAAAAGGTAGTCGATGAAAAAGCCGACTTGGGGATTTCGGTCGACGGCGATGGTGATCGAGTGTATTTCATTGATGAAAAAAATAGCGGAAATACTGAGGAGTAAGTATAGTACAACACTTTATATCGGGGAGCTTCAGCAACACTGGGATTTTGATGATATACAAAACATGTTTGGTCTGAAGATTCTACATATAAAATC
>JAAXWV010000354.1 GCA_013334845.1 Candidatus Roizmanbacteria bacterium
TGGGAAATATTTTATTTATGGCGATGTCCATTGGAATGCCTCAGGGCATGGGCTTGTGGCCGCTAAAGTGCTTGAGTATCTCCTGAAGAATGGGATAAATTGAGTTTTTTACGACAACATAATCTTCCGTGACCGACAGAATAAGTAGAGAATATGCGTGTGTTAAATTAAAATGCTGTAATAATTTAAATATCAGATGAAATTATGAATAGACTGCTGATAATTTTGTTTTTGTTCGTTTGCAATTCTGTGTTTGGGCAGGGGGTTGCGGGGGTGGTGATGAATGCGGAGGGTAAGGTGCCGGTTGAGTTTGTTAATGTTGGGATTGTTGGGAAGAATGTTGGGACGGTGTCGGATATTAATGGCAGGTTTAGTTTTTTTGTGGATCCTAAGTATGATAATGATACTGTGATCTTTTCAATAATTGGATATAAACCACAATTGATAAAAGTATCTGCACTGAAGAAAGGGGGCGATAATTTGGTATTGCTTGAGGAGAGAGCCTATGAAATGAAGGAGGTAATAGTCAGGCCGAGGATATTTAAACAGCGGACACTGGGTGTGACGACGAAGTTCAAAAGAATATCTGCCGGATTTAAAGATAATATACTGGGATATGAGTGCGGGATATTGATGAATGTCAAAAAGAGTGCTTTTCTAAAAAAGGTGAATATTAATATTTCTAATTGCTCGTATGATACAATTTTCTATAGAGTAAATATTTATAAGGTTCGTGGGAAGATGGATTTTGAGAATATTCTCAGGGAGCCGATTTATTTGAAGATGCCGAGGGAATCGGTCAGGGAGGGGGTTGTGATTGATTTGGCTTCGAAAAATATTGTGGTCGATGGTGATTTCCTTATTACGCTGGAACATGTTAAGGATTTGGGGCCGGGGAATCTCTATTTTTGTGCCGGGCTGGGTAGCAAAACTTATTTCAGGAAGACGAGTCAGGGCAAATGGGAAACTGTGCCGGTGGGGGTGAGTATTAGTGTGGTTGCCGATGTTGAAAAGTGATCCCTCATTTTTAGATTTTTGGGCTTAATTATGAGTTTTTTTAGTTAATTTAGCATATTCATTTACGGCATTAACTCATTCCGATAATCATTATGAATAAGGTATCTATACGTTTTTTTGATGACCGGGAGGTGCGGGCTGTTTGGGACGATGTTGGGGCCAAATGGTGGTTTTCGGTATTGGATATTGTTGCTGTTCTTACCAATCAGTGCGATTATGCTAAAACAAGAAATTATTGGAAGTATCTGAAGGCTAAACTTAAGAAAGAGAATAGTGAGTTGGTTAGTGGCACTATCCAACTGAAGCTTGTTGCAAATGACGGCAAACGATATTTAACCGATCTGCTCGATTACAATGGGATAATCGCTTTGGGTAAGGAGTTTCCGGGTAAGTCGGCAAATCGATTTATTGAATGGTTTACTTACAGCGATGAAACGATAGATGCAAAAAGTAAACATAAAGCTTATGCTTTATTTGAGAGCTCTTTTATTGAGAGTATTGAGGTGGGTACTACCAAGGGTTTACGGCAGATTCACGGATATTTGTTTGGTGGCTTGTATGACTTTGCAGGGCAGATTCGTACGAAGAATATTTCGAAAGGAGGATTTCAGTTTGCAATGGTTCAGTTTTTAGATAATTCTCTTCGTACAATTGAACTTATGCATGAGAACTCTTTTGATGAGATTGTCAATAAATATGTCGAAATGAATGTCGCTCATCCGTTTATGGAGGGCAATGGGCGAAGTACCCGCATTTGGCTCGATTTAATTCTTAAAAAAAGACTTAAGAATGTATTGACTGGAGTAAGATAGGCAAAAATGAATACTTAAATGCGATGATTAAGAGCTCTGTAAACAGTACGCTCATTAGGAATTTATTGGAAAATGCCCTAACCGATGA
>JAAXWV010000084.1 GCA_013334845.1 Candidatus Roizmanbacteria bacterium
TCTTCAGATCTGAAAGCAGAAAAAACAGTTGTTGAGGCAGCTGTAGAAGTAAAAAAAGAAGAGAAAGCACCAAAAAAGAATATTTCCTTGAGCGGAATATAGCTATAAAGATAATCCAGCGTCTGAGAATAAGAGCGTAAACTTTTCGTAGTACAAAATAAATACTAATTTGGGGATATTGTATCATACTTTTATCTAGTTGATTTTGAATTTTGAGCGTGCTATCTTAAACGGTATGAAACACCTAAAAAAAACCGATCTCGAAATCTATAAACTCATTCAAGAAGAGGAAAAGCGGCAGCAGAATACTCTTCAGATGATTCCTTCCGAGAATACTGCCTCAAAAGCAGTTGAGGAAGCGATGGGATCTGTTTTTGGGAATAAATATGGTGAAGGATATCCGGAAAAACGTTATTATCAAGGGAACAAAGTAATCGATAAACTTGAAAGTATGGTGATAGAACGCGCTAAAAAAGTGTATGGGGTTCCTGCCGCCAATGTACAAGCCCTTTCCGGCTCTCCGGCTAATTTCGCTGTCTATACCGCTCTTCTTTCTCCTGGAGACACACTGATGGGGCTCTCGCTAGCAAGCGGGGGGCATCTCACTCACGGCGCAGCTTTTAATGCCAGTAGTCGCTACTTCCGGGCAGTGAATTATGATACTGACAAAAACGGTATGATTGATTACGAAGAGGTTCGCAAAATTGCCAAGAAGGAAAAACCAAAGATTATCATTGCGAGCACAACCGCTTATGCACGGATACTTGATTGGAAAAAATTTGCAGAGATCGCTGAAGAGGTGGGCGCTTATCTTATGGCAGATATCTCCCACATCTCAGGTTTGATCGTCGGCGAGGTGTATCCCTCTCCGGTTGATTATGCTCATGTGATTACCACCACCACACACAAATCTCTCCGCGGACCACGAGCAGCCTTAATCTTGTCCACAGAAAAAGGATTAAAAAAAGATCCTGATCTCGCCAAAAAAATTGATAAGGCAATTATCCCCGGTATTCAGGGAGGACCCCATTTTAATAATATAGCTGCAATTGGAGTCGCACTCAAAGAAGCATCCACCGCAAAGTACAAGAAATATGCCCAACAGGTTATAGCAAATGCAAAAACACTTGCTCAGGAGTTGCAGAAGTATGACTTTAAACTCGTTACCGGAGGCACTGACAGTCATTTATTGTTGGTTGACCTGAGAAACAAGGGACTGATGGGCAATACTGTTGCCGAAGCCCTTGATGCGGTTGGAATCGTGCTCAATAGAAATGGCGTGCCACAAGATCCAAATCCTCCCTTCTTCCCTTCAGGAATCAGAATGGGAACACCAGGTATCACCAGTAGAAAATTAGAGGAAAAAGAGATGAAACTTATCGCGAAATGGATTGATGAAGTGACTAAAGCAGTCGCCGAAACCAAAGAATTGCTAAAAGTCACAGCAGAAGAGGAAAAGAAAAAAAGTGTCAGGAAAAATATCATCGAAAAAACAAAAAAATTAAAAGCAATCAAAAAAGAGGTATTGGCGCTTTGCAAAAAGTTTCCCCTTCCCACGGAGTATTAAGAAATAAAATGGTTATATACTGATTTCGTTTTCCTCTTCCCTGCTATAATAGGGATATGTTTTACGGATTAATCACGGCGGATGTGCTGATGGCCCTGGTAATCGGTCTGAAATTCAGAAGTCTCCCTCCTCAAATTCCTCTTTTTTACTCTCAAGCTTGGGGTGAAGATCAGCTCACCGACATTTGGTTTATCTTTATACTTCCACTTCTCCTTCATCTCTTTATCTTTCTCAATCTTTTTCTAATTAATCGCTATTTCCCCACTCATGCCCTTATGAAAGACATTAGTAGAGTGATCAGCTGGTTTTTTATTGTGGCGTTTACCGTTATTTTTTTGCGCCTTATTTTTCTTATTTCATGATTCCGTATCACGTGCTTATCATCACCGCAATCATCTCGGCAATTCTCACTTTTCCCACGATCAGACTGGCTAAAAAATATAACCTGGTGACTGATAAACAAAAACGGAAGCATCCGGCGCATACTCACACTGGTATAATCCCCCGCGGAGGAGGAATCCCTATTTATCTTTCAATTCTTATTGCCGTATTACTTTTTATTCCACTCAATCAGATTGTCATCAGCATTCTTGTTTCGAGTTTTTTACTCGTAGTGCTGGGCACACTAGATGATTATTACGATATATCGCCCTATGTCCGTTTCGGAGCTAATCTTCTTATCTCTGCCATAGTTGTCTCATCGGGACTCGGAATCCCATATATTTCCAATCCTATGGGAGGAGTAATTCACCTCGACCAGTGGCGTATACCTTTCACATTTTTCGGCCATCATACTATTTTGGTTGTTGCTGACGTAATAGCTATTATTTGGCTTACCTGGATAATGAACATGGTGAACTGGAGTAAGGGTGTTGACGGTCAGCTCCCCGGCTTTGTCGCAATCACTGCTTTTTTTCTTGGACTCATCTCTCAACGTTTCGTAGCACACGATATTACAGTACAAGCCGTTACTCTGCTCTCATTTATTCTCGCTGGAGCATATTTGGGATTTCTACCGTTCAATTTTTACCCTCAGAAGATTATGCCCGGTTATGGAGGGGGTGCTCTCGCCGGATTCATGCTCGGAATATTGTCTATTCTTTCGTTCGGTAAAGTAGGAACAGCCCTTCTTATTCTTTCGATGCCACTTATTGATGCTTTATATACCATTGTTCGTCGGATTAAGAATCGTCACTCTCCCTTCAGGCCCGACGATGGTCATTTTCACCACCGGTTACTCGACATTGGATGGGGTCGGCGCCGTATTGCAGTTTATTACTGGATTGTCTCTTTTATTTTTGGAATCTCCAGTTTATATTTGGAAGGGATAGAAAAACTTGTTGCCCTTATCGCTACTGCTATTATTGTCTTAGTCTTCATTTTGATAATTGAGGAAATAAAAAAACACTATTATTCCGAACCCGCCCCAGAATCCACATGAAATATTTTATTCGCACCTTTGGCTGCCAACAAAACACCGCCGACTCTGAACGTATCGCCGCCGCTTTCCAGGCACGAAATATGACACCTGCTCGCGGATATTCAGACGCTAACTATGTAGTGCTCAATACGTGCATGGTCCGGGAATCTGCCGAAAACCGGGTTTACGGGTTAGTGAAAAATCTAACCAAACTGAAAAGAGAAAAAGCGGAAAAGGGGGAAGTCTTTAAGATAATTGTGACTGGCTGCATGGTAGGTGTAGCTCACCGCGACACCTCAGGGAAGTACTATGACAAAATTCGCTCGGCAATGCCGGGAGTCGACGAGTTTATGCCAATTCAGGAAGTAGGATTCGATCTCGAACCAGTACGCCAAAATGAAACAAGTGGTTCCATTCCAATCTCCAACGGCTGCAATAATTTCTGTACTTATTGTGTAGTTCCCTTTACCCGTGGACGCGAAGTGAGCCGCCCGTACGAGACAATTATCGCTGAAGCAAAAACAATGTTTTTAAACGGGTATAAATCAGTTATGCTACTGGGACAAAACGTCAATTCCTATGGTGCTGATCTGACGTATGATAAAGCAAAAATGAAACCGGTATATGTGAAACATCTTGGCCGATACCGAATTGCTACCCTGTTTCCTCATCTTCTGGAAGAGGTCGCACGGATCGGTTTCGAGAAGGTTGAATTTTTCTCGTCAAATCCATGGGATTTCTCAGACGAATTAATTGAGGTCATCGCTCGAAACTCAAATATAACCCGTTCAATTCACCTGCCCGTACAATCTGGCGATAACAACATGCTGAAGCGAATGAATCGCTGGTATACCCGCGAAGAATACATGGATTTGATTACCAAAATACGGGCGAGCGTGCCAAACGTAGTCTTCACCACCGATATCATCGTCGGCTTCTGTGGAGAAACATCTGAGGAATTCGAGAATACTGTTGACCTGTGTAGACAAGTACAGTTCGATAAAGCCTATGTGGCTCGCTATTCTTCCCGTCCCATGACCGCTGCGACAAAAGTAATGAAAGATGATGTGTCTCATCGGGAGAAAAAGCGTCGTTGGCAGGTGCTAGAGGATCTGATCAATAAACCCATGCTTGAACGACTGAAGAAGAAATATAACAAGTAGCATGGAACCATATTCTCCTCACTTTTCCGGGTGTCTGAGAGAGTCGCTCCTTCGAGTCCCCTCCCCAAGAGGGTGTCGATGCAAGGAATAACGGGGAGGGAACGAGGAAAAGAATATATCCTTCACTCCGTTCAGGATGACGTGTAACGGTTTGAACATTGAATTTCTGATTTTGATTTGATTAAAAATTTCAAATTTTAAATTTTAAATTTCCATACTGGTATAATTAACCAATATGAAATTACTCATCACTGGCGGTGCCGGATTCATCGGCTCAAACTTCGTTCATTATTGGCTCAATAACTATCCGAATGATGATATTGTCAACCTCGACAAGCTCACCTATGCCGGAAATCTTGAGACCTTAAAAGATCTGGAAAATAACCCTCATCATCAGTTCATCCACGGAGACATTTGTGACACAGAGCTCGTCAATCGAGTGATAGAAGATGTTGACATCGTCGTGCATTTTGCCGCCGAATCCCACGTAGACCGTTCCATTCTTGATCCGACTCCATTTGTAAAGACTAATGTCGAGGGCACACTTGTTCTGCTTGACGCCGCCCTTAAAAATGGCAAAAAACGCTTCCATCATATCTCAACTGACGAAGTATTTGGAGCCCTTTCCCTCGATCAAAACGAAAAATTCGATGACAACACCCCTTACAATCCCCACAGTCCCTATGCCGCATCAAAAGCTGGCTCGGATCACCTCGTACGCGCCTATTATGACACGTATCAACTGCCGGTAACCATCTCTAACTGCACGAATAATTACGGACCCCATCACTTTCCTGAAAAGTTTATCCCGCTCACCATAACAAATCTTATGGAAGGGAAGAAAATTCCTGTCTATGGTGATGGTCTTTATGTGCGCGATTGGCTCTATGTGGAAGATCATTGTGCCGCTGTAGATCTCATTTTACAGAAGGGTAAAATTGGGAAAACATACCTTATCGGTGGTATGAATGAAGGAATTTCCAATATTGAGGTGGTAAAAAAGATTCTTAAGCTGCTCAATAAATCAGAAGATAGCATCGAATACGTAAAAGATCGCCCGGGCCACGACCGACGGTATGCGATCGACTGGTCAACGATACATGAAGAACTTGGCTGGTCACCTAAATACAGCTTCGATGAGGCACTGGAAAAGACGGTGAAATGGTTTATCGAAAACGAAGAATGGTGGAAGCGGGTCAAATCAGGCGCGTACCTGGAGTATTACAACAAACAATATTCTCAATAACAATTGAACCCGAAAATATACTTATGAAAATAGCAATTACCGGTTCTACCGGACTTATTGGTTCACGAATCGTAGAATTACTCTCGCCGGATCTCACATTTATCCCGGTCACTCAACAAGAAGTAGACATCACAAACAGAGAAAGTCTCGAAAACAAACTTAACAATCTTGATTTTGACCTTTTTCTCCACCTTGCCGCATATACTAACGTCGACGGTGCTGAAGAACAACGCGACCTCGCCTATGCCATCAATGTGACAGGAACTAAAAACGTGTTTGAGACCGTCCAAGCGAAAGGAAAAAAATTCATTCACGTCTCCACCGATTTCGTCTTTGATGGTGAACAGCCGCCCTACTACGAAGATTCAGTGCCCCACGCGATCTCTTACTATGGACAGACAAAACTGGATGCTGAGAATATTGTGAAAGGCAACGCGATGATTGTCCGGCTTTCCTATCCATACCGGGCAGCATTTGAGCCGAAAAAAGATTTTATGCGAGTCATCAAATCCCTTCTTGAGCAGGGAAAGGAACTTAAGATGGTCTCGGACTCGCTTATGACGCCAACATTCGTTGATGACATCGCCTATTCACTTAAGTATTTAATAAATAATTACACTCCGGAGATTTTCCATGTAGTAGGCGCTGATTCGATGTCGCCCTACGAAGCGGGTAAGCTTATTGCCCAGACCTTCGGACTCGATGAGAACCTCGTTCAGCCGACAACCTACGAAGAGTATTTTGCCGGCAAGGCCCAACGCCCCCGCCTCGCGGAGATAAAGACCTCCCAG